>JAHIPL010000136.1 GCA_018894615.1 Acidobacteriota bacterium
CGATCACGCCGCACATGCACTTCAAGGCGCAGGTGTATTCGCTGAAGAAGGAAGAGGGCGGCCGTCACACGCCGTTCTTTACGGGCTATCGCCCGCAGTTTTTCTTCACGACCACGGATGTGACGGGGTCGGTGAGGCTGGAGAAGGGCGTGGAAATGGTCATGCCCGGGGATAACACGAATCTAGTGATCGATCTGATCACCAATGTGGCCATCGAGGAAGGCCAGCGGTTCGCCATCCGTGAAGGCGGACGGACCGTCGGCGCCGGAACGGTCACGGAGATCATCGAATAAAAATTATGGAACACCGGTTGATCGTTTGAGGTGATGCGAGGAACAGATAATGGAGAAAATACGAATTAGATTACAATCCTTTGACCACAGATTACTCGACCAGTCCGTCAAAGACATTGTCATCAAGGCCAAACGAACGGGAGCGGAAATTTCGGGGCCTATCCCCCTGCCGACGAAGATTCATAAATTTTGTGTTCTTCGTTCGCCTCACGTGGATAAAAAATCCCGAGAGCATTTCGAAATGAGAATTCATAAGCGCCTGATCGATATCAGTGAATACAACAACGAAACCATTGAGGAGCTGCAGAAACTGGATCTTCCCGCCGGTATCGATGTTGAGATTCAAGCCTACGGAACGGCAGGAGAATAACCATGGTGGAAGGAATGATCGGGAAAAAAATCGGAATGACGCAGACCTTTGACGAAAACGGCAATGTCATTCCCGTGACCGTGATCAAGGCCGGTCCCTGCCGCATCGTTCAGATAAAGACCCGGGAAAAGGACGGATACGATGCCGTACAGCTCGGTCTTGAAGATGAAAAAGAGCGCAAGTTGACGAAACCCGCAGCCGGCCATCTGAAGAAGGCCGAAATGCCATCCTCCGCCCTGCTTCGGGAATTCCGCCGGTCCGAAAACGACGAACTTGTTGAGGGCGCTCAGATTTTGGTGGATATTTTTGCGCCCGGGGATAAAGTGGACATCGTCGGAACGAGCAAGGGAAAAGGATTTGCCGGCGTCATCAAACGCTGGGGATTCAAGGGCGGGAAAAAAACCCACGGCTCCATGTTCCACCGGGCTCCGGGATCCATCGGCCAGTCCGCCTACCCCTCCCATGTTTTTAAGGGGAGAAAGATGCCGGGTCAGATGGGAGACAAAAGGGCAACCGCAAAAAAATTGCAGGTCATCCAGGCGGATAAGGAAAAAAACCTGCTTGTCGTAAAGGGATCCGTCCCCGGCGGGAAGAACGGCTTTGTCCTTGTCAAAAAAGTAAATTTTAAAGTGGATGCGGAGAAACCCGCCTCCGCTCAAGAAGAGTAAACAATGGCTAAAGTACAAGTGCTGGATACAAGCGGTAACAAGGTGAAGGAGATCGATGCTCCCAAAGAGGTATCCTCCTACGAGATCAAAGAACATCTGATCTACGAAGCCGCCGTCAACTACATGGCCAACCAGCGGGCCGGTACCGCCTCGACGAAGACTCGAGGTGAAGTGCGCGGCGGCGGAAAGAAACCCTGGCGTCAGAAGGGTACGGGGCGGGCCAGGGCCGGAAGCACACGGTCCCCTCTCTGGAGAAGCGGCGGAACGACCCATGGTCCCAAGATGAGGGATTATTCCTTCCGAATGCCGAAAAAGGCCCGGCGGAATGCCCTGCGATCGGTTCTCTCGTCCAAGTTCGCCGAGAAACAGGTTTTGATACTCAACGCCTTCGATCTGAAAGAACCGAAAACCAAAGACGCCTCCCGGGTGATGGCGGCACTGAATCTGGACAACGCCCTTATTGTGGACAGCCATGAGAACAAGAATCTGTTTCTCTCCTTCCGGAACATCCCCGGTTTCAAGGCCGTTGATGCGAAACAGGTGAACATCCATGATGTTCTCAATCACAAATGGCTCGTGTTCACGGAAAAAGCATTTACCACGTTTATGGAGAGATTAAAGTGAACAAGGATCCGTATCAAATCATTTTGCGGCCCGTCATCACGGAAAAAAGTACGGTTCTCAAAGAGACAAACAGGGAAATCTGTTTCGAGGTGAACCCCCGGGCGAATAAAATCGAAATCCGCCAGGCCGTCGAGCAGTTGTTCAAAACCAAAGTGGAAAGTGTCCGGGTGATGAACAAGAGCGGAAAGAAACGAAGAGTCGGCCGCAACGTGGGACGCAAAAAAAACTGGAAAAAAGCCTACGTCAAGCTCAAAGAAGGCGAAAAAATGATCGAATATTTCGAGGCGGTCTAAAATGGGAATTAAAACATATCGACCAACGACATCCAGCCTCCGCCAGCGGACGGGATTAACCTATGAGGAAATCACGACGACCACACCCTACAAGCCTCTGGTGGAACCGCTTAAAAAATCAGGCGGCCGGAATTCCAACGGGCGGATCACCGTCCGCTTTCGGGGCGGCGGCCACAAACGGAAATACCGAGTCATCGATTTTAAGCGGGACAAGATCGACATTCCCGGTGAAGTGGAAACCATCGAATACGATCCCAACCGGTCGGCATTCATTTCTCTGGTGAAATATGCGGACGGGGAGCGGCGCTACATCCTCTCACCCAACAACACCAAGGTCGGCTCAAAAATCGTGTCATCCAACAAGCAGGTGGACATCCTTCCCGGAAACGCCATGCCGCTCCGGTTTATCCCTCTGGGCACAATCGTTCACAATATCGAACTGAAAAAGGATAAGGGCGGGCAGATGGCCAAGTCTGCCGGAGCCGGTGCCCAGATCCTGGCCAAGGATGGGGATTACTCCCAGATTCGACTTCCTTCCTCCGAAATCCGGAAAGTGCACATGGACTGCAGGGCCACCATCGGACAGGTTGGAAACCCCGATCACGGCAATATTTCGATCGGCAAAGCCGGCCGGAACCGCTGGAAGGGAAAACGTCCTCATGTTCGGGGAACGGCCATGAACCCCATCGACCATCCGCACGGCGGAGGCGAAGGAAAAGCCAAGGGCGGCCGGAATCCGGTCACGCCGTGGGGAGTCCCGACCAAAGGTTACAAGACCCGCCGCAACAAGCGCACCCAACAATTTGTCGTCCGCAGAAGGAGTAAATAACCATGAGCAGGTCACTCAAGAAGGGTCCTTTTATCGAGGAAAAGCTTCTCGGGAAGGTGGAAGCGGCATCCGCGCAGAGAGAGAAGCGGCATGTCATCAAGACCTGGTCACGGCGCTCAACCGTGATTCCCGAGATGGTCGGACTGACAATCGCCGTTCACAACGGGAAACGGTTTATTCCCGTCTTCATCAGTGAAAACATGGTCGGGCACAAGCTGGGGGAATTTTCCCCGACCCGCACATTTAAAGGCCACACCTCCAAAACGGCCAAACAAATAAAAGTGAAGAAGTAGGAAGATGGAAGAAAAAAATATTGTTTCTCATGCGGCCGCCCGGCACATCCGCATTTCTGCGCAGAAGTGCCGTCTGGTGGCCGATTTGATCAGAGACAGATATGTGGGAGAAGCCTTGACCATTCTTCAGTTTTCGAGGAAAAAGAAGGCCAGCGCCATGATCGAAAAACTCGTCCGTTCAGCGATCGCCAACGCGCAGCAAAAATCCTCCGATATTGATGTGGACAACCTGTATATCAATGCCATTTCGGTTGATCAGGGGCCGATGTGGAAAAGATTCAGGGCTGCACCCATGGGGCGGGCGGTACGCATTCTCAAACGGACGAGCCATGTCCAGATCAAACTTGAGGAAAGAAAAGGGAGTTGACAGTGGGCCAGAAGACACATCCGTTTGGATTTAGACTGGGGTTTAACAAGGATTGGAGTTCACGGTGGTTTGCCAAGGGGCGCGATTACAGCCGTTTGATCCACGAGGATCTCAAGATGAAAAAGGCCGTGAAAAAGCGCTACTTTCATGCCGGAATCGCCGGGGTGGACATTGAGCGCGTGGGGCCGAAAATTCGGGTGATCATTCATACGGCCCGTCCGGGAATCGTCATCGGGCGGGGCGGCAAGGAAATCGAAAGCCTGAAAAAATATCTTCAAGATATTGTCAAGCGCGAAGTTTATGTCGACATCCGGGAAGTGGACAAGCCGGAATTGACCGCGCTGCTTGTCGGCGAGAGCATCGCCGTGCAGCTCGAAAAGAGGATCGCTTACCGCCGGGCCATGCGAAGGGCTATCGAACTGGCGCTTCGCATGGGGGCCAAGGGGATCAAAATCATGTGTTCCGGCCGTCTGGGCGGTGTTGAAATCGCTCGTTCGGAGTGGTACCTGAAAGGGCAGCTGCCCCTTCAAACCCTCAGGGCTGATATCGACTATGGCTTCACGGAAGCCTTCACGACATACGGTCAGATCGGCATCAAGGTCTGGATCTACCGAGGGGATGTGGAAAAGAAGAAAATGACGTCCCAGCTCGCCGATGTTGAGGAGATTTAACCATGTTGATGCCAAAAAAAGTCAAGCACCGGAAACATCACCGGGGCCGCATGAGAGGAAAGGCCTACAGAGGATCCGACCTGAATTTTGGTGAATTTGGTCTTCAGGCCATGGAACCGGCCTGGATAACGGCCAGGCAGATCGAAGCGGGTCGTATCGCCATTTCGAGGCACGTTAAACGAAAAGGGAAAATGTGGATCCGTGTTTTTCCCTGGAAACCTGTCACAAAAAAGCCGACGGAAGTGAGGATGGGAAAGGGGAAGGGAGATCCGGAATTCTGGGTTGATGTCATCAAACCCGGTCGGATCATCTATGAGCTGGAGGGTGTTCCTGAGGACATCGCCAAGGAAGCCATGCGTCTGGCCGCCTTCAAATTCCCCATCAAGACCCGTTTCATCACCCGGCACAATGAGGTGTTACGATGAAAGCCAGAGATATTCGGGAATTGAATGAAGAAGAGAGGGACAACAAGGAATCCGAGCTGAAAGCCCAGTTGTTCAAGCTGCGGTTTCAGCATGCGCTCGGGCAGTTGGAAAACGCCCAGAAGATGAAGAACATCAAACGGGATATCGCCCGCATCAAAACGGTTCGAAAACAACAGCAGAAAGACAAGTGAGAGACCAATGAGTGAACAAAAACCGGAAGCGAGAAAGACGACGATAATCGGTCTTGTCATCGGCACCGACATGAAAAAAACCGTCAAGGTGCGTGTGGAGCGGCAGGTTCGACACCCTCTTTACAAAAAAATCGTGAAGAAGCGGAAGAATTTCCTGGTGCACGATGAGTATGAAAAATGCAAGGTCGGAGATGTGATCAAGATCGGCGCCACCCGGCCCATCAGCAAAACAAAGCGGTGGAGGGTTTTGGAAATAGTCGGCCTGACGTCCACAGAAGAGAAAAATGAAAAGGTGAGGACAGGGTCATGATCCAATCAGAGACAGTGCTCAAGGTGACGGACAATTCCGGCGCCAGAAAAATCCTCTGCATCACACCTCTGGGCGGAGGAGTTGGAAAAACGGCTTCGATCGGGGATATCATTTCCGCCTCCGTCAAGGAAGCGGAGCCGGAGAGCAAAATTCCGAAAGGAAAGGTCGTCCGTGCGGTCATCGTGCGCACAAAAAAGGAAGTCCGGAGAAAGGATGGTTCCTACATTCGCTTCGACGACAATGCGGCCGTGATCATCTCCCCCCAGAACGAGCCCATCGGCACCCGTGTCTTCGGGCCGGTGGGAAGGGAACTGCGGGAACGGCGTTTCATGAAAATCGTGTCCCTCGCTCCGGAGGTGCTCTGATGAAGAAAATCCTCATCAAGAAAAACGACATGGTGATCGTGATCAAGGGAAAAGACAGGGGAAAAACAGGAAAGGTCCTGAAAATCCTTCCTGAAAAAAACAGTGTCATTGTGGAGAAACTCAATTTCTGCAAAGAGTTCATCCGCCGGGACCAGAGCAAAAACGTCCAGGGCGGTGTGATGGAAAAAGAGGCTCCCATTCATGTTTCCAATCTGATGTTCTACTGTGGAGAGTGCGCCCAGGGAACCCGTGTCAAGACGACGAATCTTGAGGACGGAAGCAAGACGCGCGTCTGCGGAAAATGTGATATCAGCCTGGAAAAACAGAAGTAAGGAACGAAGAATGAGTCGTTTACAGGAGAAATACAATAACGAGTATCTGGCCGAACTGCAGGAGGAGCTGTCTATTTCCAACAAGATGGCGGTGCCGCGGCTCAAAAAGATCATTGTCAATGTCGGGGTCGGCGAGGCCAATCAGAACATCAAGCTTCTGGATACGGCCCAGCAGGAGTTGAGCCTCATCACCGGTCAGTGGCCGGCCATCGGACGCGCGAAAAAATCCATTTCACAGTTCAAGCTCCGCCAGGGTCAGCCCATCGCCTGCTACGTCACGCTGCGGGGAAAGCGGATGTATGAATTCATGGACAGGCTGGTCAATGTCATCCTGCCGCGAGTGCGCGATTTCCGCGGAGTTCCCTCCCGGGCGTTTGACGGAAGGGGCAACTACACGATGGGCATGAAAGAGCAGCTTGTTTTCCCCGAAATCGATTACACCAAGGTGGAAAGGCCGAGAGGCATGAATATCACAGTCGTCACTTCGGCTAAAACGGATAAGGAAGCCTATGCCCTTCTCAAAAAACTGGGCATGCCTTTCACGGATATGAGATAAGGAAGGATACCGTGGCTAAAACATCATCTATCGCAAAACATCTCAAAGCACCGAAATTTCCCGTTCGGCACCACAACCGCTGCCGCATCTGTGGGAGGTCCCATGGATATTATCGGAAATTTGATATGTGCCGCCTCTGTTTTCGGGAACTGGCCCTCAAGGGCGAGATTCCCGGTGTCACCAAATCTTCCTGGTAGAGTTGAATAAAGGATAAGACCATGAGTATGACAGACCCGATCGCCGACATGCTGACACGGATTCGAAACGCCATTCTGGTCAAGAATAAGGAACTCACTCTTCCTTCCTCTAAGATGAAGGTGGAAATCGCCAAAATCTTGAAGGATGAGGGATACATTTATAATTTCAAACAGATTGACGACAATAAACAGGGAATGCTGAACATCACCCTCAAATACACATCGGGGGGTAAAAGTGTCATCACCCAGCTCAAGCGCGTCAGCAAACCCGGCTGCCGTATTTACTGCAAGGGAGATTCCGTTCCGAAGGCCCTGGACGGGCTCGGGATCGTGATCGTTTCCACATCCAAAGGCATTCTGCCAGGTAAACAATGTAAGGATGAGGGAATCGGCGGCGAGGTGTTGTGTTCGGTCTGGTAGGATTGACGTCAACGAGGAGAGCACCATGTCAAGAATTGGAAAACAGCCCATTCCCTTACCGGAGGGAGTGAAAGTCGATATCCAGACGGACAAGCTTGTTTTTAGAGGGGAGAAAGGAAGTTTAACCTCTCCACTCCTGCCTGGAATCACGGCGAAAATCGAAGAGAAGGAACTCATCCTGGAAAGGGAGAACGATTTGCCTCAGACACGGTCCTTTCACGGATTGAACCGGACCCTGGCCAGCAACTGCTGTGTCGGCGTGTCCAAAGGGTTCTCCAGGCAGCTGGAAATCGTGGGTGTCGGGTACCGGGCGAAGATCGAAAAGAACCGGTTGGAGCTGAATCTCGGATATTCCAAGCCGGTGATTTACACCATACCGAAGGACATCGAGATCGTCGTGGAAAAACCGACACAGATCACCGTCAAGGGGATCGATAAACAGAGGGTTGGACAGGAATCTCATATCATTCGAAGTTTCCGTCCCCCCGAGCCTTACAAACTCAAAGGAATCCGGTATTCCGGAGAACGGCTCATCAAGAAAGAAAGAAAAGCGGGAGTAGTCGGTGCTTAAAGAGAAAGTATTTTTAAAAAAGGTATCAAAGGACCGAATTCGAAAACGGATTCGCAAAAAAATCAATGGAACTCCGGAACGTCCCCGGGTCTTTGTCCACAAGAGCAATCGTTATCTCTATATGCAGGCGGTGGATGATTTGAGCGGTCATATTATCGCATCGACCACGAGCAGGGACAAGGATTTTCTGGCCAAGCATAAAAATTCCAAAAATATCGAGTCATCACAAGCCTTGGGTGAAGTGATGGCAAAGAAACTCATCGACAAGAAGGTCACGAAAATCGTATTTGATCGGGGGCTTTTCCCCTATCACGGTCGGGTCAAGGCCATGGCGGAAGGTATGAGAAAGGGCGGTCTTGTATTTTAACCGGTACAGGACACTAAGGAGGACGAAGTGGCAAGAGACGGAATGAGACGAAGAGGCGCCTTCGAAGAAGATAGTGAATTCAAAGACCAGGTGATATCAATCCGCCGGGTGACCAAGGTTGTCAAGGGAGGGAAAAACCTGAGTTTTTCCGCCCTGGTGGCCGTGGGAGATGAAAAGGGCAGAGTCGGGATCGGCATGGGAAAAGCCAGAGAGGTCCCGGCCGCTATCGCCAAAGCCGTGCAGAGCGCCAAAAAAAGCCTGATCAATGTGCCCATCGCGGACACAACCATTCCCCATTTCATCAAGGGCGTGCACTGCGGCGGGGCTGTGGTCCTGCGGCCCGCTTCAAAAGGAACGGGAGTCATTGCCGGCGGCGCAGTCCGTGTGATCATGGAACTTGCCGGCATCAAGGACATCCTGACCAAATCCCTTCGGAGCAACAACCCCATCAGCGTCGCCCATGCGACCATGAACGCCCTGCAGCTGCTGAAAAGTCCCTCCATCATCTCTGAAAATCGCGATAAAGCGGAGGAGCAGATATGGCAGTGAAGAAGGAAACAACGGAACCGAAGGCCCGCAAGGATGAAAAGCAGCTTCAGATCCGGCTGAAAAGAAGCCTTATCGGGTATTCGCGCAAGCAGCGGGCGGTCGTGAAGGGATTGGGTCTGGGAAAAGTCGATTCAAAGGTCATTCGACAGGATTGTCCGGAAATATGGGGCATGATTCGTAAGGTGCCTCATCTTGTCGATGTTGAGGAGTTGAACAAAAAATGAACCTCAGTAATTTACACCCGAATAAAAGTGCGCGGAAAAACCGGAAAAGACTGGGCCGCGGTCCGGGTTCCGGTTGGGGAAAAACGGCCGGGCGGGGATCGAAGGGCCAGAAGTCCATTGCCGGTTACTCGCGGAAAATAGGGTTTGAAGGCGGCCAGATGCCCCTCAACCGGCGGCTGCCCAAACGGGGCTTCACTAACATCTTCAAAAAGGTCTACACCACGGTCAACCTTCATCATCTGGAAAAAATAAAGAAAAATAACGTGACCTTGAAGGAGATGGTGGTGGCGGGTCTGATCAAAAAGGAAAAGGAAGAAGTGAAAATTCTGGGCCGGGGAGATCTTTCATCGGCCAAGACCATTCATGCCCACAAGTTTTCCGCATCTGCGAAGGAGAAGATTGAGAAGGCGGGCGGCAAAGCCGTGCTGATTGGAAGTTAACCATGCTTAATAGTATTCGCAACATTTTCAGTATTCCCGATCTGCGGAAAAGGGTGATCTTCACCCTCCTGCTGTTGGCCGTCTACAGGATCGGGGCCCAGATTCCCAACCCGGGCATTTCCGGCGCGGCGCTGGCCGAATTCTGGGAGCAGCAGAAGGGAACGATTTTCGGGTTCATTGATCTGTTCTCCGGGGGCAACATGTCGCGGATGACCATTTTTGCCCTGGGGATCATGCCCTATATCAGTTCCTCCATTATCCTTCAGCTTCTTCAGGTCGTCTGGCCCTATCTGGAAAAGCTGTCCAAGGAAGGGGAAATGGGGCGGAAAAAGATCACCCAGTACACCCGGTACGGCACCATTCTGATCTGTTTTATTCAGGCCTACGGCATTTCACTCTTCCTTCAGTCCATCAAGTCACCCGGAGGTGCGTCCATCGTGCCCAATCCGGGACTTGGTTTTCAGTTCATGACCGTTCTGACGCTGACAACGGGTACGGTCTTTATCATGTGGCTGGGTGAGCAGATTTCGGAACGGGGGATCGGAAACGGCATCTCCCTCATCATTTTCGCCGGAATTGTCGTGGAGCTTCCCCAGGGGGCACAGGGATTGATTACGAAGCTGCGGATGGGGGACATGGATCCTCTGCGCATCATCTTTCTTTTGGCGCTGCTGGTGGCGGCGTTCGCCTTCATCGTTTTTGTCGAACGGGGACAGAGGCGGATTCCTGTTTCCTATGCCAAACGGGTTGTCGGGCGGAAGATCTACGGGGGACAGGCAACCCATCTTCCGCTTCGTGTGAACACGGGCGGGGTTATCCCCATCATTTTTGCGGCCTCCGTCATCACCATCCCCTCGACAGTAGCCCAGCTGGTCAAGGTCCCGTTCATTCAGCAGATCGCCCAACAGTTCGGCATGGGTATGCCTCTTTACAGCCTCTTCTACATAGTGACCATTATCTTTTTCACTTATTTTTATGTGTCCATCATCTTCAATCCCAACGATGTGGCCGACAATCTGCGCAAATACGGAGGATTCATTCCCGGAATCCGGCCGGGGAAAAACACCTCGGACTTCATCGATGGAGTGCTTTCCCGATTGACTCTGGTAGGTGCGATCTATCTGGCGATGGTCGCTGTTATCCCCGAGTTCATGATCACGGGATTTAAGGTGCAGGCCCTTCCCGTTATCGGAGGATTTCTGGACAGGAATCTTCCGAACTGGTTCACTCAGGGGCTGAATATCGATTTTTATTTTGGAGGAACATCCATTCTGATCGTCGTCGGTGTTGCTATGGACCTGATGCAGCAGATCGAAGCCCAGCTTGTCATGCGGCATTATGACGGATTCATGCGAAGAGGGCGGATCAAAGGCAGACGGTGATGCGGATTATTCTACTCGGTCCTCCCGGCAGCGGCAAAGGCACTCAGGGTGACCTTCTGGGTGAACATTACGGTTTTCCCCGGATTTCCACCGGGGATCTGCTGCGGGCCGAGGTCGGCGCCGGGACCCCTGTGGGACTGGAGGCGAAGAAAGCGATGGATTCGGGGGGGCTGGTCGACGATGACGTCGTGAACGAGATGATTCGCCGGCGAATCGGGCGGAATGACTGCGGGAAGGGTTACATCCTGGACGGATTCCCCCGGACCGTTCCCCAGGCGGAACAGCTGAACGCTATTAATTCAAAGCGGGAGGAAGTTGTGGCGGATATTCGGGTGGCGGATGAACGGCTGGTCGAGCGCCTTTCCGCTCGGCGGGTCTGTTCCTGCGGAGCGGTTTTTCATGCGATAAACAGAAGACCGCAGATTGAGGATGTCTGTGATGCCTGCGGCGGCCGGTTGATCCGGAGGGGAGACGACAGCCCCGAAGTGATTCGGGAACGTCTTCGCGTCTATCATGAGCTGACCGAACCGCTGATCGTCTTTTACAGGCAGAAAGGCAACTATTTTTCCGTGAATGGAGAGGCGGATGTTCAAACGGTTTTTGCCGCCATCCGTTCGAAGCTGAAAGATTGGATTTTGGAGAACTGAACGGACCATGATCATCTATAAGAGCCCGGATGAAATTCTCGGCATGAAAAAAAGCAACCGGATTGTGGGTCGTATCCTGTCCGAACTCCAATCCCTGTGCCGGGCCGGAACGAGCACTCTGGAGCTCAATCAGCACGCGGAAAAACGGTCCCATGAAATGGGGGCCGTGCCCGCCTTTAAAGGATATCGGGGTTACCCCGCATCCCTCTGCACGTCCATCAACGAGGAAATCGTGCACGGCATTCCATCCGCCAGGAAGCTCAAAAACGGGGACATCATCAGCCTCGATTTTGGTGTGATCATGGATGGATATTATGGAGATGCCGCCGTGACCTACCCGGTGGGGGATGTGACCGATGAAGCGCAGAAGCTGATCGAGGCCGCCAGAGCGTCATTTTTTGCCGGAATCGATAAAATCTGTCCGGGTAAAAGGATTTCCGACATTTCCCATGCCGTCCAGGAATGTGTCGAGTCATACGGATTCTCCGTCATCCGCATGTTTGTGGGACACGGGATCGGTTTTTCCCTGCATGAAGAGCCCCAGATTCCCAATTTCGGCAGCCCGGGACACGGACCGAAGATCAAGCCCGGGATGACCCTGGCCGTGGAGCCCATGATCGCCGCCGGGCACTGGGATGCCGAGATTCTGGCCGATCACTGGACGGCCGTGACCATGGACCGCCGATTGTCGTCTCATTTCGAGCACACGGTGGCCGTGACGGAAGAAGGAGTGGACATATTGAGTTATTGGGAAGAAAAAACCTTCCAGTGGACGGGGGATTCTCTATGACCAAGCAGGATGTCTATGAGTCCGAAGGGACCGTTCTCGAGACTCTTCCGAATGCCATGTTCCGGGTGGAACTGGCTAACAAGCATCAGATAATGGCCCACATATCCGGCCGCATGCGTAAACATTTTATACGAATTCTTCCGGGGGACAGGGTCCTCGTGGAACTTTCTCCTTATGATCTGACAAAGGGGAGAATCACGTATCGCTATAAATAAAGGATGAGATCATGAAAGTGCGTGCATCAGTAAAAAAAATGTGTCGGAACTGCCGAATCATCAAACGTAAGGGAAAGATTCGTGTGATATGCATGAATCCAAAACATAAACAAAGACAAGGATAGACACCATGGCAAGAATAGCTGGAATAACGCTGCCTCCCGACAAAAGAGTGGAAATCGGTTTAACCTACATTTACGGTATCGGGCGTTCCAAGTCCCTGAAGATCCTGGAGTCGGTGAAAATCGACAAGGACAAACGGGTGAAGGAACTGACCGAAGATGAGGTTAACCTGATCAGGCAGATCATTGAAAAGCAGGAAAAAATCGAAGGCGATCTTCGCAAGGAAGTCCAGATGAACATCAAGCGGTTGATGGAAATCGGCTCCTACAGAGGACTGAGACATCGAAGACGCCTGCCGGTACGCGGACAGCGGACCAAAACAAACGCCCGGACGCGCAAAGGGCCTCACGGGAACGTGATCAAGCGCAAATAAAGGAGAGTTCCCATGGCAATACCCAAAAAGAAAACAGGAAAAAAGAAAAAGATCAGGAAGGATGTGGGTTTCGGAACAGCCTATATCCAATCCACATTCAACAACACCATCATTGCCATCACGGATCAGGCGGGGGCCACACTGTGCTGGACCAGCTCCGGAACCGCGGGTTTCAAAGGGGCAAGGAAAGGCACGCCTTTCGCTGCTCAGCTCGCTGCCCGGGAGTGCGCATCCAAAGCCAGGGAATTTGGTGTCCGCTTCGTCGATGTCAAGGTTAAAGGGCCTGGAGCGGGTCGTGAATCCGCTATTCGCGCTCTCCAGTCGGACGGGTTGGAAATTAAATCCATTCGGGATGTCACACCTATTCCCCATAACGGTTGCCGTGTCCGGAAACGGAGACGAGTCTGAGGGATGAACGGTCAAGGAGAGAATAATGTCAAGTCATAGAGAAGCCATCTGCCGTCTCTGTCGCGTCGAGAGAACCAAGTTGTTTCTGAAGGGTGCCAAATGCCTGTCGGCGAAATGTCCGGTCGAAAAGCGGGCCTATCCTCCCGGAGAACACGGGCGGGATCGGCGGCGCATTCTGGGATATGGGATCCAGCTTCGCGAGAAACAGAAGATCAAACGGTATTACGGAATGTCTGAAAAACAGTTCCGGCTCTTTTTCGTACGAGCGGACAGAAAAAAAGGCATCACGGGTGAAAACCTGCTGAGCATGTTAGAGAGACGGCTGGATAATGTGATATTTCTGATCGGCTTCGGCCATTCCCGGGGTCATGCCCGGCAGTTGATCACGCACGGGCACTTTGCCATCAATGGACGGAAGGCAACCATCCCTTCCATGCTGGTCGGCAAGGGGGATGTGATTTCATTCAGGGAAAAAGCCAAGGAAAATGAAGACTTCAAGGCCATCGTGAAAGAGAGCCAGGGAAAACAGGTTCCCGGATGGATCCAGGTGGACAGCGCCGCTTTGCAGGCCAAAATCCTGACCTTCCCGACGCGGCAGGACATTCCCATCCCTGTTGAAGAACATCTGGTCGTCGAGCTGTATTCGAAGTAAGGCAGTCGGTTGCATCCGGACGATGCAGATCCGGGTGTGAAACGGGAATAGATAAGAACAAAAAGGAGGAAACATGATAGATACCGGATTTCAAAGGCCGAAGTATCTGGAATGTGATTATGATACACTTACGGACACTTATGGGAGTTTTTCCGCCCAGCCTTTCGAGCGGGGATACGGAATCACAATCGGTAACGCTCTTCGGCGTATTCTTCTCTCCTCCATTACCGGAGCCGCCGTTACCAATCTTCGTATTCAGGGCGTCCTTCATGAGTTTTCAACACTGAACGGAGTGGTGGAGGATGTCACCGACATCATTCTAAATATCAAGAGCATTCCTCTCCAAATGAAAGGGGAGGGGCCGAAGACCATGACCCTGAAGAAAAAGGGTTCCGTCAAGGTGACGGCAGCCGACATCGAACATGATGGGGATATCATCATTCTCAAAGACGATGTCCACATCGCCTCCCTGGACAAGGACGGAGAACTGGATATTGAGATGATCGTGAGCAAAAAGCGGGGCTATATTCCCGCCGATCAGAACTATGATGAAGAACTGAGTGTGGATTTTATTCCCCTCGATTCCTCCCATTCTCCGGTTATCAAGGTCAATTACGAAGTGGAAGCGGCCCGAGTGGGAAAACGGATCGATTATGAAAAACTGACCCTCAAGATCTGGACGACCGGTGCGGTCAGTCCCACCGATGCTCTCTCTCAGGCGGCAAAAATTTTGCGGGATCATCTGGTTATCTTTTTGAATTTTGTCGATGAACCCCTGGAAGCCGAAAAGGCCCCATTGAAGAAGGAAATCCCTTTTTTCAGCCAGTCGGATATTCTCTCCAAGACCATCGATCATCTTGAACTGTCCGTTCGCTCCAACAACTGCCTCAGGGCGGCGGGGATTGAACGGATCCATGAACTGGTTCAAAAAACGGAAGACGGGCTGCTGCGAACCAAAAATTTCGGCCGGAAATCCCTGACCGAAATCAAGGAGACACTGCTGGATCTTGGACTGGGGTTAAATATCGAACTTCATCCTAAACTTCTGGAAAAAATTGAGATCGAAAGTCAGGAACCAAAAGAAGAAGGAGAAGATGAATGAGGCATCAGATCAGTCAAAGAAAGCTGCAGCGCAATTCGTCACAGAGAAGCGCTCTCCTGCGGAGTCTCATCACATCTTTTCTTGAAAAAGAACGCATCACAACAACGCTGGCCAAGGCCAAAACGGTGCGGCCTCTGGCGGAAAAGATGATCACCCTCGGCAGAACGAATTCACTCCATGCCAGGCGCCGGGCGCTTCAGGTGATCTATAAAAGCGATGTCGCCAAAAAATTGTTTGATGATATCGGCCCACGTTTTTCAGAAAGACCCGGAGGCTACACCCGTATCATCAAGATGGGCCCAAGGGCCGGGGATGGCGCCGAGATGGCCATTCTGGAAATGGTCGGATCCGAATTCAAGAAAAAAACCAAGAAAAAAGACAAGGTGGCTGAAGCCAAAAAAGCCGCCGCCAAACGTTAAAAACCGGGGGTCAGGCCTCAATATTATACACAGATCCAATTGGTGGGATGTATAATGTTGAGGCCTGACCCCTATTTAATTAATAGGACCTGTCCGGGATAAATTTTGGATCGGCGGGTGAGGCTGTTGATGGTCAGGAACATATCGAGATCCATGCCGAACCTCTTCGAGATTTCATAAGGGGTGTCTCCCTGCTTCACGGTGTAGGAACGGGTTTCGTCCGTACCGGCGGTTCGTATAATCAATTTTTGGCCGATGGCCAGCCGGTCACCCTGCAGCTTGTTGAGGGCTTTGATGTTCTGGACGGAGGTGTTGAAGGTGCCTGCGATTTTGTAGAGGGCATCGCCCTGTTTAACCGTGTAAGTCAGATTGCTCCCCTCCCTTGTCACTTGATCTGAAGGGCTGCTCGTCCGGGTTGAGGATGCGCCGCTGGCCGGAACCTTCAAGCTTTGACCGGGCCGAATCAGATAGCGCTTTCCCAGGTTGTTGAGGCGGGCTATGGCGGAGACGGATGTGCGGTAGCGCCCTGCGATTCCGGAAACGGTTTCACCTGACCGGACATAATGGATGACATATGTGGCTTCCGGAGGAATGTAGCGGACGATCGAATCGAGCGCCTCCTGAACTTTTTGTACATAACCCACCGGCACTCTGAGTTCATAGCTCCCCTCCGGCGTTGATTGGTGCCTCAATTCAGGATTGAGGGTGACAAAAATATCGTCACTCAATCCCACTGTCTGAGCCAGGGAGACAAGTTTGGCCGGTTTCTGTATGGTCACGGTTTCAAATTCCAGCGGCGGCAGGGGCTCCGGGAGTTCCATGCCGTATTTTTGGGGATCCTTGATGATCAGCAGGGTGGCGATAAAACGGGGAACAAAGCGGGCCGTTTCTCTCGGGAGCATGGTGTAAAGGTCCCAGAAATTGTCGAGATAGTTGATGCGCTGCGCCCTGATGACCCGCTGCACCCGGTACTCTCCGCTGTTGTAGGCGGCCAGAGCGGTCGTCCAGTCTCCAAACATGGTGTGCAGTTCATCAAGGTATTTGGAGGCCGCATTTGCGGCTTTGATAAAATCCATCCGTTCGTCGATATAACGGTCCCTTTTTAGTCCGAATCGAAGTCCTGTGGAGGAAATGAACTGCCAGAGGCCCAGAGCCCTGGCCCGGGAATAGGCATTGACCTTGAACCAGCTCTCTATCATTGGAAGCCAGGATAATTCCTCCGGTATTCCGGCCTCGCGCAGGACACTGCAAATATAATCCCGGTACATTCCCGACCGCCGGTAGGATTCAAGAAAATATTTTTTTTCGACCGTTTGAAACCTATTTATCTCCGCAAGAACATGTTTGTTTTCCACAAGAGGAATGGTTCGGTTGTTGACCACATCGCCCACGCTCACTCTTGATGCGTAGATTTCCTGAATCCGTTGAGCGATGAGAAGACGGAGTTCATCCTTTTGCTGAATCAGAGGGGAGTCATCGCTGACATCCACTAACAGGAGAAGCCTGTAGGATTCGTCCAGGGCTTTCAAAGCCGTTTCGATGTCCCCCTTGTCCCAGGCCGCCCGGGCGTCTTCATAGGCATTAAAAGCGGTCTCCAGAAGCTCCGCAGGATCGTCCACGGATTTTGTGGATTCCTGCTCAATCGTTTCCTGAATGAATTCCCCGGTCTCGGGGTCGTCGGTCCGCTCTTCCATCCCTTCCGCTGCAGCTCTTTGCTCTGCATTTATTTTTTCTTCGACAGCGGTCTTATCATCGGCAGGAGGCGGAACGGTCTCCATCCGTTTGCTGTCCGTTGTGCAGCTCCCGAACAGAAGGATGGCGGCCATCAGCAGAGAAATTAAAAACGTCATTGATTTCATGGCATTGTCCTCAGTGTGAAAAACCAGTTATAACAGAATATGGAAAAACCGGCAAGGGACGGTCCCTCTCTTTTATCCCGATTGATAATTCATTCGACCTCCAATGTTAAAACGGTCATCCGGCTAGGTTGGTTGCCCTGTGTTCACTCCGGATCGTGGGACGGAGTACGTCGAAGTCAGGGCCGGCTCGTGTGCCAGTTCCAGGCCGTTTCGATGATTCTGTCCAGCGATGAGAGCGCCGGTTTCCAACCCAAAACCGACGCCGCCCTTTCCTTCGATGCCAGGAGCACGGGAACGTCTCCTTTTCGGCGCGGCATGGGCGTGAAAGTGATCTGTTTCCCCGTCACTTCTTCCGCCTTGCGGATGACCTCAAGCACCGAGTAGCCTTTGCCGGCTCCGAGATTGAGCGTCTGACTCATCGGCTCTCGAATGAGTTGTTTCAAAGCAAGAACATGAGCTTTCGCCAGATCGGTGACGTGGATGTAGTCGCGGACGGCCGTTCCGTCTTTCGTGTCGAAATCGTTTCCGAAAACACGGAGCTCCTTTTTGTTTCCCAAAAGGGAAAGAAGGATATTGGGAATGAGATGGGTTTCGGGGTCATGCATTTCTCCCAGTCGGCCGCCGGGGTCGGCGCCGGCCGCATTAAAATAGCGCAGGGTGATGGATTCGATGCCGTAGGCCCGCCGGTAATCAGGTAAAATATCCTCCACCATTTTTTTTGTCATTCCGTAAGGGTTTTCCGGTTTTAATGGGTGATCCTCACGAATCGGAGTGTGTTCGGGAATTCCGTACACAGCCGCACTGGAGGAAAAAATGAGCCTCCTTACGCCGGCGGCGGCCATAGCGCCAAGCAGATTAAAGGAAGTCAGACAGTTGTGGGTGTAATATCTGTGGGGATTCTTATAAGATTCTCCCACCTGAATGAGGGATGCGAAATGAAGAACGGCTCCGATCTCGTCGTTCCGCAGCACGCGGAGGACGGCCTCCGCATCACGGAGATCGATCTCTTTGATATCTCCCCCAGTCAGCAGTTCCCGCCTTCCCGTCGAAAAGTCATCAAGGACCAGAACCTCAAAACCGTCGTTCAGAAGTTCCTTGACGGTGTGGGATCCGATGTAGCCCGCACCCCCGGCCACGCAGATTTTCATCGTTTGTCCTTTCGTCTGTATGTCTTGGCAAGCTCGATTCCTTCTTCTCTGGTCTCGAAGACATTGTCCAGCTGCTTTTGATAAAGATCCTTTAAAATGCCCCCCATTCCCGGTCCCGGCTTAAACCCTATTTCGATGAGATCCCGGCCCTGGAGCAGAGGTTGAATGGTCTGCTTCGAGACATTCAAGGCCCGGAAAGCATCGATCAGCCAGGCTCCCTCTTCATCCAGCTCATCAACGGGGATGTGGTTTCGGCCTGCACGGTCCGCTGTATCCAGCAAAGCCAGCAGTTCAATTTCTCCGTTGATGTCCACGGCCAGCCGGTTGAAGGCTTTTTTCGTCAGAACATCCCGGTTGGACCAGAGCTCCGAAGCCCGATGGTGACAACGGATCAGGGACAGAATCGTTTTCCGCATGTCCACCCCGTTCCAGGAAAATATTTTCAAGCGGTCAAACGCCTTCTTGGCGATGGCCTCCCCGAGTAGATCGTGGCCGTTGCTCGTGATCACCATTCGGCCGCGCTTGTGCTCAAATTCCGTTGTCCCGACCTTGCCCACATCATGATAAAGGGCGGCCAGGAGGAGGGAGAGAGACGACTCGGGGCTCAGACCGACCCTCAGGGACAGTCGGGCGGCCTGGTCGACCGTCAGCAGAGTGTGGGCCCACACTGTGTGGTGCCCGAACTCATCCCTTTCCGGATGAAAGACAGAATCCTGAATACAGAGCGTCAACCGGTACAGCTCGGGAAACAACTGCCGCAGCACCCCGAGGCGGAACAATTCCTCCAAACCCCTTGACGGCTGCTTCGATTCGAGGAGAATACGAAACAGCTCTTCTGTTATCCGCTCCACACTGAGACCGGTTAGATCGACGGATTTGGAGAGGGCGTAGACCTCCTTGTCGAGAGAAAAATTCAGGACGGAAACAAAGCGGGCGGCCCTCAGAACACGAAGGGGGTCTTCGGGAAAGGCCTTTTCATTGGTTACGCGGATGATTTTTCCGCCGATATCCCCGGCCCCGTCAAACGGGTCGATCCTGTGGTCGTCGGAGAGGCGCAGCGCGATGCTGTTGCACCTGAAATCGCGCCGCTCGAGATCCTTCTCCACCGGGAGATCGGGGTCTGCGGCGATATAAAAATCCTTGTGCCCGCGGACGGCGGTCCGCTTCGGTTTGTCTGATCGGGGGAGGGCGATGTCGTACGTTCGGGTGTTGATGGTGAATTTGATGACGCCGAAACTCTTGCCGACGGGATTAACTTTGCCGTCCTTTTCCAGCTTTTGAACGATTTCTTCAACAGGAGTGTGTGTGATCAGGAGGTCGACCATGTCGGTCTTTTTTTTGTCCAATCCCAGAAGATGATCCCGGACAAAACCGCCGACAGCATAGACGTTGTTCCCGAAAAGATCAATAAAGTACTGTTTTTCGGGAAAGTCAAACATATCCATCGTTCTCCCACCGAAATCCCATTATACCTTTGAGAAAATGGCTTGTCCACGCCGTCCGGTCAGCGCCGCAGACGGAATCCCTCTCCCTGTACCTCATATCGGAATAAAGGCCTCTTCCTTCGATGGCCGTGGCACCCCGGCTCAGGTCGTTCATGATGGAGGCGGCCACGAGGATATCCGAACCGGCTGTCGATCCCCGCGCTTTGAAGTTGTCTCGCAATGTCGTAATGGCGGGATGATTGTTGAGCTGCAGAAACTTCAGCCAGGGAATCTCCCCCCTGAAAATGTCGATAAACAGCGATACGGAAGTGAATCCGACAAATGTCCTCGCACCGAACTGCGTTGATGCGGAATTTATTGACCCTGAAGGATATTTTTTTGGGAAATTTCATGCTCGATCCTCTCCGTACCGACCGAAACGTCCGCCTGGAACGGAGCGGCCATTATATGCCATCCCGGTAAAAAACCCCAGAACTATTTGGCCGGGGGCTCAATTCCAATCGCACTGGAATTATTGTAAAATATATATTTACGGGGCCGCTCCCTGAGAAGGAGGGGCTGAAAAGGAAAGGAGTATCATGAGACGAGACAGTCTGTGCTTTCTGATCATCCTGCTTATCGCCTGTACATGGTCGACAGCCGCACTCAAGGACGATATAAAGATCACGCTGGTGGAGAAGCAAATCCAGAATCTTCAGGCGGACGGCTTGACCCTGGCTCTCTATCTGAAAATAGAAAATCTGTCCTCCCGTCCCTGCTTTTTTTCCGGGTACAGCTACCGGTTTGTCGTGTTCGAAAGGGATTTTATTCAGTATCCCCTTTCAAGCCTCTCCGAAGGGATCAAAATCGAATCAAGGAGCAGCACGACCATTTCCCTGCCGGTGAAGATCACCTATTCCTATCTGTTCAAAGAGGTGCCCGGGACTGTGGGTTTGGACTCGGTCTCCTGTTATCTGATGGGACGTCTTCATTTTTCGGACGGACGCAGGGAGAGGGGATACGTTTCCGTCGCCTACACAGCGGATTTTCCCATTTACAAGGAGCCGGAGGTGCGCTTGCTGCCTCTTCAGATCAATGCCATGACCCTGAGCGGAGCCGACGTCCTTTTTCGCTTCAAGCTGATCAACGGCAACGGATTCGACCTCCCCGTCGAGCGGTTTGATTATGAGCTTTATTTCGGCGGGCATTCCGTCAAGAAAGGGCGGATCGGTGGAGACTTGGGGCTTCAGGCGAAATCGGAAAAGGAATTCTCCATCCCCCTCCTTTTGAACTTTGCGGAATTGGAAAGGGGAATTCAGGGACTTCTTCAGACAGACCGTCTCAACTGCGTGCTGACCGGAGAACTGGAGTTCCGCCCGTACTTGGAAAGGATGATTCTTCCACTGAACGTCCGTGAATCCATAACCATCCGGAAGTGAAAACCGTAAGCGTCGTCATTCCCACTTTCAACCGCAGGGACATGCTGGCCCAGGCGGTTGATTCCGTTCTGGCTCAGTATTATGTGAGGAATTCCGTAAACAGGGACGGATTTGAGCTGGTGGTCGTGGATGACGGTTCGAATGACGGCACATGGGATATGCTTCAGCAGTACGGGACCTTGATTCGCTGCATCAGGCAGAGCCGCGGAGGGGTCAGCGCCGCCCGTAATCGAGGGCTGAAAGAGACATCCGGCCGTTTTGTCGCTTTTCTCGATTCCGACGATCTCTGGACGGCGGACAAGCTTTCCATCCAGATGAACTACATGACGACTTTTCCCGATGCCGCCATGTGCTATACGGAGGAAACCTGGCTGCGTGACGGTCGGGTGGTGAACTCCGGCCGGAGGCACCGGAAACATTCGGGATGGATATTTAACAGCGTGCTTCCCCTGTGTTTTCTGAGCCTGAGTTCCGCTCTGTTCCGTCGGGATGTCTTTGAGCGGATCGGAATTTTTGATGAGGACCTTCCCGCCTGTGAGGATTACGACTTCGGAATCCGCCTGGCCCATTCCTATCCCTGGCATCTCATCAACAAGCCCCTTATCATCAAACGGGGGGGACACCCCGACCAGCTGTCCCGAGCCTTTGCGGCCATGGATGTTTTCCGGATCAGGGCGCTGAAAAAAGCGCTGGACATGGACCTCTCACAGAAACAGCGTCGATGCGTTCGTGATGTTATTGTTCAGAAAAGCCGGGTTCTCGCTCAGGGATTCAATAAACGGAACAAACAGGCGGATGCCGCCTATTACCGGGATTTAATTCAACAGTTTCAGATGGAGGAGGAACGATGAGTGTGCTGGACATCATCCGTCGAAGAAGGAGCGTCAGAAAATACAGGCCGGACGCCATCCCGGACGAGGTGTTGGGGCGGGTGCTCGAGGCGGCTCGGTTGGCCCCTTCCGGAAAAAACAGTCAGCCCTGGAAATTCATTCTTGTCCGTGATCCTGAAAGAAAGACCCGGCTGGCGGAAGCCTGCCGGGGGCAGATGTTTATGGCCGCCGCGCCCGTCATCTTTGTCGCCTGCGGCTATCCGGAGCGGAGCTATCCGCGGCAGGGCAACTACATGAAGTCCTGGTCGATCGATGTGGCCTGTGCCGTGGATCATCTCATGCTCCAGGCATGTGAGGAAGGGCTCGGAACCTGCTGGATCGGCGCCTTTGAGGAAAAGGATGTCAAACGCCTCTTGAATGTGCCGGATGAGGTCCGTGTTCTAGCACTGACGCCCATCGGTTTTCCCGATGAGATCCCCCGGGACCGCGGCCGCATGTCCCTTGATGACATTCTCTGCGACGAAACCTACAGCTGAAACCCATCGCCCGGTGAATTCGATCAGAACCAGTAGTTGATGCCGATCACGATCTGGTAACCCGTCAGGTCAAATGGTTCGAACCCCTGAAAAGCATCGGACAGATTGCCTTTGACCAGCATGTATTTGAACTGGGCATCGATACTGATGCGGTTCCCGATGGGGACCATGACGCCGGCGAAACCATGGTAGCCGAGGGCGATTTTGTTTTCCTCCCGCGCGTCCGTCTGGTAGACATAGTAGCCGATGACATCCTCATCGATACCGGGATCGTAAAAAATCTCGGCATCGGAAAAATCAATCATCTCTCCCTGAAGCCGGACGCTCCACAGATAAATGCCGACACCGCCGCCCAGATAGGGGAGAAACTTCCCTCGCCTGCCCAGAGGCATGATTTTCAGGGAGGCCTGAACCGGAGTGCTGCTTACGGAGAGGACATGGCTGATGGGGAATCCCTGCCCGTAATCGAAGGCCCACACCTCACCGGAGATCTCCTCGCTGATAAAATCCCTGTAACTGCCCAGTTTTTGCTTGGTGTATCCTTCGACGCCGATCACCAGGCTGAACTCGTTGGTGAAAAAGTGCTCGTAGGCGAAACTGAAGACGGACGCCTGAAAATCGCTTTTGATGAAGTCCATGTTTTCAAACTCGGTTGCCCAAAGGTCGCTCTCGGCGCGCGGGATGTAATACCCCACCCGGAATGAAACCAGATCCGCCTGAACAACCTGGGGAACCATGATCATGAGCGCTGCCAGAAGAATGAATAGTTTTTTCATTGTATACTCCTCGACTGATGAATAGGCAAAATCCGTGCCAACTTTCTATCTACGCCCCATCAGGGGAAAGCGATGCCTGTCTCTGTTCCAAATAAAGGTCATTTGTCCTCAAATACACAATAATTCAGAATAGCCGATTCCGAATCCGGATGCAAGGTGTCATTCGGCTCACGTCTGAGGGGCCGTGGACATTTAGACACGGTTGATTTACATTGTCCTTATGGTGAAGACACGGGTGGTTCGAACCGACCGGTTTATGGCCGGGCAGATGGATGAAATTGCCGCTGTCCTGCGAACCGGCGGTGTCATCGTTTATCCGACCGACACCTTTTACGGCCTGGGCGCCGGCTGTTATTTCGAGAGAGCGATCGGGAAAATATATGCCTTGAAGGGACGGGAGTGGAAAAAACCGCTTTCCGTGGTCATCGCCGACAGGGAGATGCTCGAGACCGTCACGGCCTTCATTCCTCCCGGATTTTCCCTGCTTGCCGATGAATTCTGGCCCGGCCCCCTCACCGTGATCCTGGACGCATCACCTGACCTTCCGAAAAAACTCCTTGGTGGAGGGGGGCGTGTGGCGGTCCGTCTGCCCGATTTTCCGTGGCTTCGGGAACTGATCAGAACATTCGGATTCCCTCTGACGGCGACGAGCGCCAATTTGAGCGGAGAAGAAGACATCAGCCGGCCCGAAGATGTGAGGCGGATTTTTGATGGTCGGGTGGACCTCATCGTCGATGGCGGCCCGACTCCGGGCGGACGGCCTTCCACCGTTCTTGACTTGACCGTGAATCCTCCCGTCGTGCGCAGAGAAGGGGCTGTCCCCGTGCAGCGGCTCAACACATTCCTCGATACTTTTTCGTCTTCCGGGTTTTACACGGATTAGAGGTCGAACTCCTGTCCGTTGAAAGCCAGGTCGAATCCCCGGTAACAGGGCGGGGCTTATCTCAGATGACGGGAGCGCCGGTGGGAACGGAGTCGGGGTAGAAGGCGAGGGTCGCCTTTCCATCCACATTGGCGGCCAGAATCATGCCCTGCGACTCTATGCCGCGGATAACGGCCGGTTCCAGGTTGACGATGACGGCCGCCTTTTTGCCGACCAGCTCTTCGGACGCGTACTGTTGGGCGATACCGGCCACGATCTGACGGGTTTCCGTGCCGAGGTCGATCTTGAGCTTGAGCAGCTTGTCCGCACCCGCCACTTTTTCGACCTCCAGGATTTTTGCCACCCTGAGATCCATTTTCTTGAATTCCGGATAGGATATGGTTGCCATGGTTTTCTCCTTCAATTCTTTTTTGGGAGCCGTCACATCGCCCTTTTTTCCCTCGAAGAGGAATTCCTTCAGGTCCACTCGGGGAAAGAGAGGTTCGGGCCGTCCTGTTTTCCGGGGAAGTCCGGGAAGCACGAATTCCAGTCCGTCGTAGCCGGTTTCGACAAATGAACCTTTCTCTTGAAGGGCCTCCCATATTTTTTCGGCGGATTGGGGAATGACGGGGTAGACGAAAAAAGCGATAGCCCGGATGGCGCAGGCCGCTGTGTGAAGGATACGCCGGAGGCGGCCCGCAAGTTCCGGATCCTTGGCCACCTTCCAGGGTTCGCTGTCGGCCAGGTATTTGTTCACCATGCCGATATAGGCCCAGACCTCTTCCAGGGCTCTGTTCAGGGAGAATTCACTGTAAAAATCGAAAACCGCCTTTTTGGTCCGTTCAAAGGCCTCTTCCAGGTGAATGTCTTCATCCTGAGGATCATCCCCTTCGGAAATCTCCCCCTTCAGATAGGTTTGAATCATGGTCAGAGTCCGCTGAACCAGGTTTCCCAGATCGTTGGCCAGGTCGGAGTTGACCCGGTGGATGAATCCCTCGTGGGAGAAATTTCCGTCCAGACCGATGGGTATCTCGCGGAGCAGAAAATAGCGCAGGGGGTCGGGGCCGAACACATCGAGAAGGACGTGGGGATCGAGAACGTTCCCCTTTGATTTGGACATTTTGGTTTCGTCCTTGAGCCACCACCCGTGGCCGTACACGCAGCGCGGAAGTTCGAAACCGGACGCCATCAGGAAGGCGGGCCAGAAAACGGCGTGGAAACGGAGAATGTCCTTTCCGATGAGATGCACATCAGCCGGCCACAGCTCCAGAAACAGCCCCAGGTTCCAGTCGTAGCCCGCCCCTGTGACATAATTGTGGAGAGCGTCGAACCAGACATAGATGGAATGGGCCGGATCATCGGGCACGGGCACGCCCCATTTGACCGTGGTCCGGGTGATGCTCAGGTCCTTCAGGCCGCTGCGGACAAAGCTGACCACCTCGTTCATGCGGCTCTGCGGACGGACGAAGGCGGGATTCTTTTCGTAGAAAGCCAGCAGCTTGTCCTGATATTCCGAGAGACGGAAAAAGTAGCTTTCCTCTTTGAGGACGATGGATTTTTTGCCGCAGTCGGGGCAGATTTTGGTGCCGTCTTTCTCGAAGGGCACTTCTTCGGGGAGGTAGTACTCATCCGAAATGCAGTAAAAACCTTCGTAGGTGCCCTTGTAGATGTCCCCCCCCTCCTTGAGGGTTTTAAAGATAAGCTGAATGCCCTGCTCGTGAAAATTCCGGGTGGTTCGGATAAAGTAATCGTAATCGATGTTAAGGGCCTTCCAGAGATTTTCAAACCGGACGACCACCTTGTCGGCCAGTTCGATGGGCGTCATTCCTTTTTCAGCCGCGGCTTTTTCCACCTTTTGACCGTGTTCGTCCGTTCCTGTCATAAAAAAAACAGCGGCTCCGGTCGTTTTTTTGAATCGGCTGATGGCGTCGGCGATGATGGTTGTGTAGGCATGGCCGATGTGGGGGACATCATTGACGTAGTAGATGGGCGTGGTGATGTAAAAGGTGTTTTCAGCGTTCTCGGCCACCGTTCACTCCTCCTCGAATCAGATTCATCGCCTCGGCCCGGGTTGCACTGCAGGAGCGGAACGACCCCCGGACTGCGGATGTCACAGTCAGGGCCTGAGGTGTTTTGGCTCCCCGCATGGACATGCACATGTGCTCGGCCTCGATGACCACCATGACACCCAGGGGCTTAAGAACGGTGTCGAACAGATCGGCGATTTCCTTTGTCAGCCGCTCCTGCACTTGAAGTCGCTGCGAAAGGATTTCCACAACCCGGGCGATTTTGCTCAGGCCGACGATCCGTCCCCCTTTTGGAATGTAGGCGACGTGGGCGCTCCCGGCAAAGGGCAGAAAGTGGTGTTCACACATGGAATAGAGCGGGATGTTTTTGATGAGCACCATCTCATCGTGTTTTTCCCCGTCCATGATTTTGAGATGTTCGCCGGGGTCCTTGTGGAGTCCGCCGAGGATTTCGGAATACATCTTGGCGACGCGGGCTGGGGTTTCCCTGATTCCGGGGCGGGCCGGGTCCTCACCGATTCCTTCGATGATCAGTCGGATGCCGTTCTCTATTTTTTTAAGATCCACCGTTCACTCCTCCCATCCGGCCGGACGGGTGTTCAAATAACCGTTCCATTTTACCCCAGAATCGGTTAAAAGCAAAATTCACCGGATGGTCGAGCCGAAAGGATTTTTTCTATTTTTCCAGATTGTTCCACAGTTCATCCCTGTACCGCTTCCGGTCAAACAGGGGACAGTCGTCTAGAGATTTGACCTTTTTGGTTTTAGTGATCATCTGTTCCATAAAAGCGGGGGAGCGGCGAATGCCTTCACCGATATTGAGGAGGATGACGTCCCCGTCCTTCAAATAACCGTCACGGAGGGATTTGACGAATCCTCCGATCACGATGGCCGCCGCCGGGCCCATGCGGACCGAGCGTTCGCAGGCGATGAGCTGGGCCAGGTTCGCGACCGCTTCTTCATCGAAGGAGATGATCTCTCCGCCGCTTTCGCGCACCAACGGGGCCAGAACGGGATATGCTTTCGGGTAGCCCGTACTGAGGGTGGGGATCAGGGTGTCCGGATTGTGGTAGATGGGATAGGTCTTTTCCCAGCCTTCGGGGAAATTCTTTGACCGGGCTTCCTCCCACGCGTCCGCCATGGGGGAACACTTGTCGGACTGAACCAGAATCAAACGAGGCATTTCCTTGAACAGGCCCAGGGGTTCAAGCTCCCGGCATCCCTTGGCGATGGCCAGAGGTCCGGTTCCGCCGCTCAGGGCCTGAATGTAGACCGTAGGGAATTCGTCCATTTTTCTCAGCCACTCAAGGAGCATGGTTTTTTTGGCCTCGATGCGCATGGGGTCAAAATTGCCGGCCGCCAGGGGAAAATGATATTTCCGGGCGAATTCCAGGGCCAGTTCCTTGGCGCGTGTGTAATCCCCGGCCACACGGAACACCCTCTGTCCGAAGCAGCCTATTTCCGCTTCCTGGGCGGAGGAGGAATTCTGAGGAATAAAGGCGTACAGATTCAAACCGGCCGCGGTCAGGTAGCGGGAGTATGAGACGGCGATGTTTCCCGTGCTGGCGACGACATAGTTTTCGATGCCGATTTCCTTGAGGACGCTTCCCACAACGGAACCGCTGAGGTCCTTGAACGTCCCGGTCGGATAATTGTCGTCGTGTCTGTGCGCGTAGATCCGGCAGTCGATTCCGTTGCGCCGCCGGGCGTAATCCTCCAGGAATGTCCACCGGTCGATGGGCACGATCCCTTCATCGCCGGTGATGATGTTGGCCCTGTCATTCAAGGGAAGAAAATCAAAATAGTGCCACAGCCCCTTGGGTTCCCGGTGGTTCGGGCCGATCAGGGATTTGATCTTTTCGATAGGCGCCGTGTAGACGACATCGGCTCGGTTGCTGCCGCATTCCGGGCATCTCTGGTCCGCGTGAAACCATTCCGTGAAGGATGGAATTTCACCACTGCAGAGGGCGCATTTTAAATAAAATTTCCGTGCATCCTTCATGATCTATTCCTTTCTTTCTTTTTTTCGTAATCCAGATCGGAATGCAGTCCGCATTCCGACTTGCCTTTTCCTTTCCACCGGCCGGCCCGCTCTCCATTGGAGATGTCGTTTTTTCGGGTGCAGGAGGGAGGAAAGCATCCGATGGACGTGTACCCCTTGTCATAGAGGGGATGGTAGGGGATGGAGAACTCGTGGATGTATTTCCAGACGTCATTCCAGGTCCAGTTCCAGAGGGGATGGATGCGGACAAATCCGTCCGCATCCGTCATGACGGGCTGAATGCGCCGGCGAGTTTCACCCTGGTGCGTTCGCAGGGCGGAAATCCAGGCCTGCACGGCGATTTCCTTTTTCAAATTTTTCAGGGGAATCTGCTTGTTGAGCCGGCAGCAGAGTTCCGGATTGGAATCATACAGCCGGGGGCCGAACCGCTCGTCCTGCTTTTTGCGGCTGACGGTCGGAAGGATGGTGTGAATGTTCATGTTCCACTCCTGCCGCAGCCGGTTTTTGAATTCTCGCGTTTCGGAAAAATGGTAGCCCGTATCGATGAAAAAAAGGGGGAAGTCAAACGTGATATCCCTGATCATGTGCATCAGGACCGTTCCAGACACCTGAAAGGATGTGGTCATGGCCGTCTGGTAGGGAAATGTACGAAAAGCCCAGAGCAGCATCTCTTTTGGTGAGGCTGTACGAAGCCGGTTGTTGTAGTCCGCGATTTCGCTTTTATTCATGATGGAGGAGTGAGGATATCATATGGAGAAGAGGCTTTCAACCGCTCGAATGATGTCCTTGAGAGGTGTTCCCGTCCTGCGGGCGGCTTTGAGGCAGTCCTCATATTCCGGCTGGGCGTTGATCGTCCGTCCGTCTCTCAGGGCCGTCTTGATGCGGATTGTCTCACCCAGGACTTCCACCGTTTGAACGGACCGCTCCAGGACCCTCCGGTTAACGGGATAATAGCGGACTCCGATGGATGTTGTTTCGTTGAAAACAGCTTCGATGAGCGCGTCCAGCTGAGGTGAGCGGCTGAGGATGGTGAGAAGAGTCCCCATCCGGTTTTTTTTCATGACGAGAGGCGCCTGGGTGACGTCCAGAGCTCCCATTTCCAGAATCCGGTCGACCGCCGCGGCCAGAATCTGAGGAGTGGAGTCGTCGATGGCGGCTTCGATTTTATAGACCGTTTCATCCTTTTTGAATGATCCCGTCCGCCCCAGGAACGCGCGGAGGATATTTGGAAATCCGGGGAAATCCCGGCCGCCGGCGCCGCAGCCGATCCGGTCATAGGTGATTTCGGGAAAGGGGATAAACTCCTCGGCCAGGACGGAAACGAGGGCGGCGCCCGTCGGAGTGACGAGCTCTTCCGTGACATGAGCGCTGTAAACAGGAACATTCCTGAGCAGTTCAGCCACAGCGGGGGGAGGGACGGGAAGCACTCCGTGGGATGTTTTGACCCAGCCCGCGCCCACATTGAGAGGCGAGCAGAACACTTTTTTCACTTCCAATGCATCCAGAAGCCAGGCCGTTCCCAGGATGTCCACCAGGGCGTCATCGGCCCCCGCTTCATGAAGGTGGGTTTTGTCAAAAGGCTGGCCGTGAACTACGGCTTCCGCTTCGAAGAGCCGCCGGAAGATGGCTGTACCCCGTTCCCGGACCCTGTCTGAGAGGGGTGAGGAGGCGATGAACCGTGCGATGTCTGCAAAGTGGCGGGCTTTGCCGTCGGAGGCCGTGATGTGGACATCCACCTTCAGTCCCCGGAGAGAAGAGCGGCGGGTCTCGTGGACACTGAGTTCGACCGGCAGTCCGATGGAGGCAATCATCTGCATGAAGGCGTTCCGGTCGGCCCCGAGGTCGAGGAGGCTTCCTAGAAGCATGTCGCCGCTGAGGCCCGAGGAGGCATCGAGGTAGAGATCGTTCATGTTTTTGTCCTTGTTCCAGTCCGGTTTTTTATCTGAGCGCGTCATCGGTTCATTCCAGGTCTTTCAGGGCTTTATCGATGCGGGGCAGAATTTCCCCGGAAGGCTCTCTGAATGAATAATCAACGGTGGGGCTGAGGGGTGTCGTGTCCGGATTGATCTCGACCAGAATGCTTCCCGCTTCCCTGGCGGCGAGGGGGAGGGAGGCCGCCGGCTGGACAACGGCCGAAGTGCCGATGATGAACATGAGATCGCATTCCCCGCTCAGCCGAAAGGCATTGTTGAGGATCCCCATGTCCAGGGATTCGCCGAACCAGACCACATGGGGCCGGAGCAGAGCGCCGCAGTCCGGGCAGAGAGGAGGGATGGTCCCGATGGGGGTGTCGTTGTTGTCGAAAACCGTTCCCTCATTTGTGCAGCGCACTTTCCAGATATTGCCGTGCAGTTCGAAGACGTTCTCGGATCCGGCCCTGCGGTGAAAACCGTCGATATTCTGAGTGATGATGCAAAAAGACGGTCGGCGTTTCTCCCAGCCGGCCAGAACCCGGTGCCCCGGATTGGGCTGTTTGGAACCGATGATGCCCCGCCGCCAGTCGTACCATTCCCAAACAAGCCGGGGGTCCTTCTCGAACGCCGCCGGTGTCGCCAACTGTTCGGCCCGGTGCCGGCGCCAGAGCCCCTCCGCTCCGCGAAAAGTGGGGATGCCGGATTCAGCCGAGATCCCCGCACCTGTCAGAACGGTGATTTTTTCGGCGTTGTGAAGGAGCGACGCCAGCTTTTTTATCCGTTCGTCTTGCGGCACAAGCCCTCCTCGTCAACCTGATTGAATGTCCCTGGCCTATTCATGAAATATGCCTCCGACAAAACATCCTCAATAAAAATTTAATTTAGGAGTCGGCATCTTTCAACCTCCGGTCGAACCGTTCTACTTCGTTGCTGCGGGCTCGCGGCAGGCGGCAGGGTTGGTCCGGACGGCAGTTTCACCCGCCCCGCCTCGTTTACCGGTCCGTGAACATGTCAGGTGAACGTAGAATACCCCGTTCAATCTGAAAATGCAAAAGTCAAATACGGGGGGTCATCCCTGTGTTTCTTGACTTGCCCGGGCTTTCATTATATATCAATAACTTCGTGTGCGGTTGATCGCGGCAGGAAAAAACAGCGGAGGAAAGCGTTATGAGTGACATGAGTTCTCGCGTTCTGACCGGAATTCTCGGCGGAACGGGTTTGTATGAAATCGATGGCATCACCAATGTCCGGGAAGTGCAGAGAATCACGCCCTTCGGCCGGCCGTCGGATGCCTATATCATCGGTGAAATCGAAAACACGACGGTGGCGTTTCTGAGCCGTCACGGGCGGGGGCACCGCCTGCTTCCCGCCGAGGTCAACTACAGGGCGAATATCTTCGGATTCAAAGAACTGGGAGTCGAGCGGATCCTCTCTGTCAACTCCTGCGGATCGCTCAAAGAGGAGATACATCCCCTCGATATCGTCCTCTCGGACCAGTTCATCGACCGCACCCACAGGAAGAACTCATTTTTTGGAGACGGAATCGCGGCCCATGTCGCTTTCGCCGATCCGGTCTGCCCGGATGTGGCTGGAATTCTCTATGACGCGGCTCGTGACCTGGGCCTGCGAATTCACCGCGGAGGGACCTATGTCTGCATCGAGGGCCCGACCTTTTCGACCAGGGCGGAGTCCAACCTCTATCGCCGGTGGGGCTGCGATGTGGTCGGGATGACCAGCGTCACGGAGGCCAAACTGGCCCGCGAGGCAGAAATATGCTACGCCACCATGAATCTGGTCACCGATTACGACTGCTGGCGTGAGGAGGAGGAAGGGGTCTCGGTCGAGATGATTCTGGAAAACCTTCGGCGGAACGTCGACCATGCCAAATCCGTCCTTAAACGGGCCATTGCGGCGCTGGCGGCTGAGCGGAATGGAACGTGCGGCTGCGGGGATGCCCTGCGCTGTGCCATCGTTACAAATCCGGATCTCATCCCGGAAAAGAAAAAGAATGAGCTGTGGCCGATCATCCACAAATACATCACCTGAAGGATAAAAGAAGATGAGTTTAATCATTGTCGGATCCATGGCCTTTGATACCATTGAAACGCCTTTTGAGCGCCGGGAGCGCATTGTGGGCGGATCGGGGACCTATGCCTCCATCGCCGCCAGTTTCTTCACTGCACCCAAGGTGGTCAGTGTTGTGGGTGAGGATTTTCCTGTTGCCGTCATTCAATGGATGAAAAAACGGGGCATCGATCTTTCGGGGCTTGAGATCCGGGAAGGGAAAACCTTTTTTTGGGAGGGGCGTTACGGGGACGATCCCAATCAGCGGACAACTCTTAAAACCGAGGTGAACGTTTTTTTGGATTTCCGTCCGCGGTTGAATGAGGACTACAGAGAGGCGGAGATCGTCCTGCTGGGTAATATCGATCCCGACCTTCAGGAGGAAATCCTCGATCAGGTCCGGCAGCCGAAACTGGTGGCCATGGACACCATCGCCCTGTGGATCGAGAGCAA
>JAHIPL010000137.1 GCA_018894615.1 Acidobacteriota bacterium
CCGAAGTGATCGAGATCTTGATGGAATATTACAGAAATCTATGATCGGACAAACGAAAGGCTGAATACAATGACGGAAAAAAAAGCGACAAATATCACCTGGCACGAAGGCGCCATCACCAAAAAGGACCGAGAACGGCTGTTGGGACAGAAAGGGGTTGTGATTTGGTACACCGGACTCTCGGCTTCGGGAAAATCAACCCTCGCCCATGCTGTGGAGGAAAAGCTGTTCGAACTGGGCCGTGTCAGCTATGTGCTGGACGGGGACAACATCCGGCATGGACTGAATAAAAACCTCGGCTTTTCACCTGAGGACCGGGAGGAAAACATTCGACGGATCGGAGAGGTGTCCGTCCTGTTCGCCGACACGGGAGTGATCGCGATGACCGCCTTCATTTCCCCCTACCGGTCCGACAGGGACCAGGCGCGGACCCTGGTGCCCGAGGGTCGATTCATCGAGATCTATGTCAAAGTCCCCCTGAGTGTGGCAGAGGAGCGGGATCCGAAGGGATTGTACAAAAAGGCCCGGGCGGGAGAGATCAAGGAGTTCACGGGTATCTCGGCGCCCTACGAGGAGCCACTCAAGGCCGAGCTCGTCATCGACACGAGCGAGCTCAACGTGGAGGAGAGCCGGGATGTGGTGATCGATTTCCTCACCGCCCGCAACCTCATCTGACGAGGTGGATTCATCATAAATCGTAGAGGACGTTTTCCTCTCCGATGTTGTCGCAGCGGGCATCGATCCACAACACGATGAGGTCGCGCCTGTCCAGCAGGGCTTCGATCATCCGGTCTTCGAGATATTCGCCGACCACTTCCCGGACGTTTTCCATGGTGAGGATTTTTATCTTTTCATAGAAGTGCCGCGGCAGCTGATTCATGGGGTAGGGTTTCTTTTTATCCTTGTCGCTGTAAATCAGTTCCGTCCTGTACTTTTTTGACGATCGGAAGGAGCGGGAGTGATCGATCAGCAGGATGCGGGAGTCCTCCGTGATGAGATACTGGCGCTGATGGCGGTCGGTGTTGGCGATCAGATTGTCAAAGGCCCTCTGCATGAAGAGCGCCCTGTTGAACAGATACATGATGGGCCCCGGTGTGCGGATGTTGTTCTTGATCTTGTCTTGCATGGTGATCACATCATCGATCCAGAGCTGTATCGAGCCGCGGTCGTTGCGAAAGCGCCGCTCCACGGTGGGCGGGACCATGTGGAGGCCGAGATGCTCGCTGAGACGGTAGGCGGCGATCTCCCACTGCCAGCCTTCGAAATATCCCTTGACCCTCCCTGAGGGATTTTTCCAGAGGGCCCGGCGGGTGATACCGTCTTTTTCCAGGGTCAGCACCCAGGGTTCCGTGACCGCCAGGCTGCCCAACATTTGCTGGCTGCCAGTGATTTCGGCCGTCAAAAGAAAATCCTCCCATTTCGCAAATTCTTCCTTCTCTCCGGATGTGAACTGACCGTTCAACGTCATGGACGTGACGCACAGGACACACATCAAAATTGTTCCGAATTGTTTTCCTCTCATGATTCCCTCCTTTTTGATACGGATCGTATCAATAGAGAACGGCGAGTTCCCCCTCTTCCTTTATCATCTGCTCGATCTCCATGAGCAGAAGTGTTTTTCGTTCCAGAACGGCCTGGATTTCCTTTTGCGTCAGAAAATCAGACAGCCGGCCCTGAAGCAGGTTTTCATTTAAGTTCTTGATGGATTGAACGAAGGACCGGGGAAGGCTTCGGATGAGTTGTTCGGCCTTTATTCCCCTGCGCCCATAGACGAGACGGGTCCGGTATTTTTTTGATGAGCGGAAGGCGCGTGAGTGATCAATCAGAATGGTCCGCCAGTCTTCTGTATACAGGATGTTCTGCTGTGTGCGGTCATCATTGGCGATCAGGCAGTCAAAGGCTCTGGTGAGGTATTTATGGCGGCTCCACAACAGTAGTTTGTCTTCCGGAATGGGAATGGCATCGCTGAGACGTTTTTCATCGCTCAGGGCGTTCTCCACCCAGAGCTGCAGGGAACCGGTCCGTCCTTTAAATTTCCGCTCCACGGTGGGCGGGATCATGTTCAGCCCGATCAGCTTATCCAGTTCGTAGGCCGCGATTTCAAATCTCCACCCTTCCAGATAACCCATTCGAACACCGTAAACATTTTTCCAACAGGCGGAGAAATCGCTTTGACCGGTACTCAGATAAAGCCTTAAAGAACCTGTGACGCCCGTCCCACTGGACTGAGAGCGAAGGATTTCCGCCTTTCTCAGCATGTCTTCTAAAACCGGGCGGCGGTTTAATTCGGACGGCGGGAACTGTCGGGCCGCGCAGAGAAAAAAAACGGAGAAGAAGAGGCAGATTCCTAGAGGCCAAATAAAAACGCGTCGAAAGAAGGAATCACCCATTACTGACCGTATTCTATCCCGTTGGTATAAAAATAACAATCCGCTCATGCCTCATCCATTTTTATCAGTTGACAGGCTGCGGTGGTTTATATCATGATTAACAGTCAAAAACGCCTGTGGTATTGGCGCTGATTTTTTCGGCTCAACCGGATTAAAAAGGCTACTCGGATTACTGCATGAAACAAAAGTTTTTTATTTTATCCCTTTGCTTTCTGGCAGCCTGCGGACCGGCGGATACGGACGGTGTCTCCATTCGTTTTCCCTATCGCTGGATGGATGAACCCGGTTTCGGCGGCGATATCGACAGACAGAATATTGTGGAGCCGTCCGGGATTGTCTTCCATCCCATCCGGCGAACCCTCTTTGTGGTGAGCGACGAAGGAGGGATGTATGAAATCGGCACGGACGGTTTCCCCATCGATTTTATGTCCATTCCCGGGGACCTGGAGGGGATCACCGTTCATCCCCGCACCGGACTCCTTTATGTCGTCCTGGAAGGAGAGGACGTCATTCTGGAAGTGGATCCCGACCAAAAGTCCGTTTTGCGCCGGTTTCTCCTCAACAGGGAATTCGACGGGAATCCCGCCTTCATTGAAAAGCGGACTGATTCCTTCGACAACGGGATCGAGTGCATCGCCTTTATACCGAATGAGGCCCACCCGGAAGGCGGAACGTTTATTCTCGGTAATCAGTGGGATCCCTCCTGCCTGATCGAAGTCGAGGTTCCCCTGCTGTCCTCCAAAAATGAATCGGACTTCGCCGTCATCCTCCGCGTCCTGCCTTTTAAACTGGATGACCCGTCCGCCATGTACTTCGATACGGAAACCGGAAGGCTCAATGTGGTCAGCGACGCCGACAACATTCTTGTGGAACTGACACTCGCCGGCCGGCTTGTCGGAGAATATGCATTCCCCGGGGACAATCAGGAGGGCCTGACCCGTGATGACCAGGGGTACCTGTATATCGCCCAGGATAACGGGGGCATTCTGCGCATCAAAGATTTGCGGAAGCGGACGCCCTGATAGTGGTCAGAAGAGAACCCTCTCTTCCCCTAACTCAGCGATCAGACGTTCGATGAGTTCCAGTATTTTTGTTTTTCTTGAAAGAAACGCGTCCAGTTCCGCGGCATTGAGATAGGGTTGAAGAACCGTCCGGATGGTTTGATCCTCCAGAGATTTCAATTGGACATACAATTTCCGGGAGCAGCCCTCAATCCGGCAGCTGATATCCAGGGGGAAGGTGTCGGAAAAAGCCTCTGAAAAATCAACCCGCCAAACGTCCCAGGTGCTGCAGTCCACGAGGATATCGTCCGCATCGTAACAGGGCTCTCCCGTCAGATATTCAAAAACCTTGATATCCTCCAGTTTCCGGTTGAAATCCAGGCCCGGCGGTGCGATGTTTTTTCGCTGGCGGTAGATTTCCGTGACACAATCGGGGACAAAGATCTGCAGAGACCCTTCCATCTCATCAATAGTCCTCCGGATCAGGGGAGGGACAATGCTCAGGCCCAGTCGTTTGTTCAGTTCAAAGGCCGCCAGTTCATACATAAAGCTGTCGGGAATAAGATGGGGCCGTCTCCGGTCGACATATTTGAAGCGCGCCTTTCGTTCCGTCCCGTCCCTGAGAAGAATCACGTCCCAGTATTCCGTCCGTCCTCCTTCAAGGTCTTTTATCACCTTTTGTATGGAAGCGCTTTGAAGAAATGACTCCATCTCGGCCTGCCGGGAAACGATTCCGCCGTTCATTCCTCCAGATGTGAACAAGAGCAAAGCGATGAAGACAAGCGCCGGAAACCGGCGTTTATTCAAGTGACTCATTTTTTCCCCCCCAGAGAGAAAATTCGCCCCGGTTATAGAGAAGGGCATAGATGCGGGATCCGTAGGTTTTCCCGATCCCCGTGTCGATGGCGTACAACCGTCCGTCGTAGCGCTGCACATCCTCGAGGGTCAGAGACTCCTTCTTGAGAGTGGTGTGGCCGACGACCATCACCGAAGCACCGAGATTCTTCAGGACACGGGTCAGATCCATATTCAGGGTTTCCTCGCCGTTCAGAACATACTCCCGGTGCCAGTACAGGCCGTCGTCCCTGTAAGCGATCTCCGGCCGGAAGCGTGGAAATGATTCCGGATCGAACCGGGACCGGCGGATGATACGGATTTCATTTCGCGCCACGTCGTTCAGCCTGGACAAATCCCAGGTCGAGAGCCTCTCACTGACACCGCCGTGGACGAACACAATCTCATTGATCTGAATGATGACGTTTTTTGTCAGCAGCCACTTTCCGTATTTCCGGTAGATGTTTTCAAAATATTTGTTTTGAGGGCCCCGCTCTTTCATCTTTTTGGACCAGAAATCGCGCAGGACTTCCGGCAGGGAGCTGGAAGGATCGCTGCTGCGGACAACGACTTCTCCCGTTTTCTTCAGAAAAGAGGTTTCCTCGTTACGCCTGTAGTCGTCCGGAAGAAAAGAGACAAACTGTTCGACCTTGACATAACCTGGATAATCGAAAGCATTCCCCGTCAGATTGGATTCTTCATGGTTGCCGAGAAGAACGTGCACCCTCCCGCCGCAGAGCGGAGCCTCTTTTTCCAGCCGCATCAGAAGGTCAAAGACCTTACGGGCATCCGGTCCCCTGTCCATGATGTCGCCCAGCTGGACAAAGTGTGTTTTCTCTCCGCTCCAGCGCAGGTCTCCGTCGATCAGGCCGTTCTTCTGTAGAATGAACACCAGGTTGTCGTAGTCCCCGTGAATATCTCCGACGGCCACGATTTTGTCGATGCCGCTCCATTCGCAGGGGATGACGGCACCAAAAAGGGGGGAATGAATCAGTAATAAAAACAGAAGGATGAACGGAAGAAAGCAAGTTCGCTTCAGCCCTTCAGGAAGCTTCATGACAGGTATTTCCAGTTTGCTCAAGTGATAAGTATTCACCCGATTATCTTTAAGTCATTCTCTGATCTCGGGAAACCAAAAACTCCATTCAAATTTATTATAGGTTGTTCTTCATCAAAATGCCATATCGGCGCCATGCGGGAGAAAGGAGAGAAGATTCCGACTTTTTTGCCGTTTTCGGGGATTTTGCGCTGTCAACAGGATTCACCCGATCGGATTCGTGATAATAAATAACAACAAAATGACACGATGATTCGTTTATAGAGATGAAAGGATCGATCTCCCGCTCATGAAAATAAATGTCCGATTGACAGCTTCTTGAAGAAGTTTTATTCTGAACAGGATATCCACTCGAACATCAGATGAACTGTCCTAAATGCAATCATCCCAATTCCCGGGATACGAAGTTCTGCGGGAACTGCGGACATTCTCTGTCCGCCGACACACCCGGTGCTTTCGACGGCGGGGAAACATTGATGGCGCCGCTCAGTGAACTGACACGGGGCATGACGCTGACGGGGCGCTATGAAGTCATCGAACAGCTGGGAAAGGGGGGGATGGGCAAGGTCTACCGGGTCCTCGACAAAAAAATTCATGAGGAAATCGCCCTCAAACTCCTGAATCCCCAGGTCGCCATGGACGAAAAGGCGATCGAACGATTCCGCAATGAACTCAAGTTCGCCCGCAAGGTCTCCCACCGTTATGTCTGCCGGGTGTACGACATTTACGAGGAGGAAGGGACCCACTACATCACCATGGAGTATGTTCCCGGGACCTCAAGCCGCAGAATATCATGATCGATACGGACGGTAACGCCCGCATCATGGATTTCGGCATCTCCCGTTATACGCTGAGCAAGGGGCAGACCGAGGTGGGAATGATTGTGGGGACTCCCGAGTACATGTCGCCCGAGCAGGTGGACGGAAAAACACTGGACGGCCGGTCCGACATCTATTCCCTGGGCATCATTCTTTACGAAATGCTGACGGGACGGGTCCCATTCGAAGGCGAGACGCCCTTCAGCATCGCCGTCAAGCACAAAACGGAAGAACCGAAAAACCCGAGCCGTCTCAACTCCGTGATTCCTGAGGAACTGAGCCGCCTCATCCTCAAATGTCTCGAAAAGAGCAGGGACCTGCGGCTCCAGAAACCGGAGGAACTTGTTCCGGCTCTCCGTGAGATGGAAAAGGACTTTCCCACAACGGAAAGGGAAATCACCCGGAGGAAAACGCTTCCTCCCAGAGAAATCACCGTCCGGTTCAGCCTGAGAAAGATGGGCATTCCCATGCTTGCCCTGGCCGTCGTTCTGATAGGATTCATTCTGATCAAAACGATTCGGGGGAAATCGCCCGGAGAAGCGGCATCAGATACGCCCTGGTGGGAAAAATATTTATGGCCGACAATGTGTTTCGACTGAACACGCAGCTCCTAGAGGCCCGGACCGGCCGCGTGGTTGATTCGGAAACGGTGGAAGGAACGGGTGAAGAGAGTATCTTTGTTCTTGTCGATGATCTGACAAAACGGATCAAGGAGGATTTTCAGCTCTCTGCGGAGGAAATTGCCGCCGATATCGATGAGGATGTGGGACGGCTGACGACCACCTCTCCGGAAGCGCTCAAATATTACAGAAACGGCCTCAAATCTTATGAGATAGGGGAATACACGGAAAGCATCTCCGCTCTGGAAACGGCCGTCGCTCTGGATACCGATTTCGCCATGGCCTACCGTGTGCTGGCGGTCGCCTACACGGCCTTGGGATATGAATCCGATGCCCGGGACCGGTTGAAAAAGGCATTCGATCGGGCGGAAAAGCTTTCTCCCCGGGAAAAATTCTCCATTCAGGGGCAGTTCTATTCCCGGTCGGAACGGAATATCGATTTGGCCATCGAGGCCTACAATCAAGTGCTGGAACTGAGTCCCACAGATTTTCTGGCCAACAGAAACCTTGGTTTGATTTATTCGAAACTGGAGGAGTGGGATAAAGCGATCCGGCACCTGGAGATCAATCGCCGAAACGGGGATCAGGCTGTCCAGACATCTATTTATCTCGCCGAAGCCTATTGCTCATCCGGAAAAATGAAAAAAGCGGGGAGCATTTTGCGGATGTATCTCCGCCGGTATGGTGAAAGAGCCTCCATTCATTTGGAACTGGCCGCCATTCTTCTGAAAAGAGGAAGAAATGATGAGGCCCGCCGTGAATTGGAGGCCGGATACACACTGGATCCCACCGACTACAGGCACGCCCTTATCAGCGGGGATATTCATCTGATCGAAGGGGAAACGGAGTCCTCCGAACACGAATATTCGAAACTGCTGGACTTTCAGGAACCCATCGCCCATGATGCCGCTTTTCGCAGCCTCAGCCGGCTTTTTCTCCTGCAGGGCCGGATCGGCAGCGCCATCGAATACACCCGGCAGGGAATCGAACTGGCCGATATGCTGGGGCAGCTGGAGTGGAAGGCCTGGCACACCCTTCAGCTGGGATACCTTCTCAATGTGCGGGGAGAGAACGAGGATGCCCTGTCAGCCCTCAACGCCGCGGCCGCCACGGCCGTTCTGGCGGAACGGCTGGAACTCCGAAGAAACGCCTTTCAGCTGAAGGGCTGGGTCTATATTCAACAGGGCCGGATCGATGATGCCGGTCAAATTGCAGCCGAACTGAAGGATCTGATTGAAAAAGGCATCCGGCCAGGCGCGCTGCGGCAGTATCTTCAACTCAAGTCCGCCATCAGCCTTTTCCGGGGGGAAACCGGAGATGCCGTGCGTGAGGCGGAAGCCGCGGTCCGAATGCTGCCTGAACGCGGCGGGGATGATCTGCCCCGCCCTTTTTATCTCGAGCAGCTCGGACGCGCCCTTTTTGCCGCCGGCCGGCTGGAACATGCCGAAAATGTTTTTAAGGGCATTCTTTCCGATCCGTATAATCGCCTTTCCCTGGGAGACCGGTACGCCGCCGCCTATCTCTGGCAGGCTAGAATTCAAAAGAAGCGGGACAATCAGGAAAAGGCCGATTTTTTTTATCGGTCGTTTTTGTCTCTCTGGGTAGACGCCGACTCCGGGCTGCCCGGTCTTGAAGAGGCACGCAGCGAATTGAACTGAATCCTCATCATTTTGTTATTTGACTTTGAACAGGGGTTTTGATAAAAACTTAGATAGAATTAAGGCGATTATGGGCGCCTGCCCAGGTTGAAAGGGTGAGTATGAATATTTTGTCCAGGGAAAAAAATGAAGTGATTGTTTTCGATATCCAGGGTGAGATTCGGCGTTCCGACATCTCCGATTCCACTCTTCACCAGCTCGTCAAGGATCAGTTGGAAACGGGGAAGCGGCGAATTCTTCTCAATTTTGAAAATGTCCAGTTTATCGACAGTTTTGGTGTGGGAGAGGTGCTGGCCAGCTATATTTCCACACACAATCTGGGGGGAGAGCTTAAAATCGCCCGAATATCGAAGAAGCTCTACATCATCTTTCAGGTGACGATGCTGACCAAGGTCCTGGATATCTATGACAGTGAGGACCTGGCCATGGACAGTTTCGGTAAAATCTGATTTCCCGAATTCTCTTCCCGGTCTGAGCTTTTATGAAAAAAAGCCGGCTCCACACGTACCTATCAAAAATCGCCGTTCTCAAATCCGGTGAGGAAAAAATTGTCGTTCTTCTTTTTTTCTATTTTTTCCTGACGGCCGGTCCCTACACAATCATCAAATCCATCCGCAACGCCACCATCCTGGAGCGTTATGGAATCGAGGCGCTGCCCTTCGCTTATCTGGCCGCGGCCCTGGTCGTCGGGTTTGTTGTGGCCTTTCTTTCCAAAATACAGGTGAAGGTCTCCCGGCATATCCTGATCATGTCCTCTCTCATTTTTTTTGCGATCAGTGGACTGGTCTTCATCTATCCCTTTTTCCCGGAATGGGTGTCCGTCGTCTACTGGGTCTGGGCCAATCTGTACATCGTCGTTCTCGTAACCCAATTCTGGATTCTGGTCAATGACATCTTCAATCCGAGAGAAGCCAAGCGCCTGATCGGAATTTTTGTCAGCGGGGGCATTCTAGGGGGGTTCTTCTGCGGCATCCTGGCCTATTGGCTGCCGCGAACCGCCTTTTTTGACTATCTTCTTCCCATCGCTCTCATATTTGTGTTTCTGGCCGTATTTGTCGTCAACGCCATTTTTCGCTTGAGACAAAACATCGATTTGAAGCCTCCCGAGGAAGAACAGGTCTCTGGGACCGGCTCCCGTCCGCGGGTTGGTTTTCGGGAATGCTACAAAACCGTGAGGAGAAGCCGATATCTGACCATCCTGGCGGCCATCGTCACCGTTACACTTGTCGTATCCACCCTGGTGGATTTTTTGTACAACAGCATTGTCAATCAGAAGATTGAAGGGAATGCCGGGCTGACGTCATTTTTCGGCCTGTTCAATATGGGCCTGATGGTCGTGGCCTTCCTTCTTCAGCTCTTGATGACCAGCTCATTCATCCGGAGGTTCGGGATGAGAGCCTCTCTCCTCCTTTACCCGCTGGTTCTGATGATCTGCTTGGGAGCGCTGGCCCTTGCCCCCGTCCTGTTTCTGGCGGTTGTTCTCAAAGGCAGTGACAAGAGCCTGTCCTATTCCCTCAACCAGTCCGTCCGGGAGCTTCTCTACATCCCCGTTTCCCCCGTTCAGAAATACAAGGCGAAAATATTTATCGATATGTTCGTCAACCGCTTCGCCAAGGGATTGGGCGGAATCATTCTTCTGATTGTTTTCTATCTGACAGCCCGGAATCCTCTCGTCATCAGCGGCGTCACCATCATCCTCATCGGTGCCTGGATCTTTCTCAACATGTCGGCAAGCCGGGAATACACCGACAACGTCAGAAAAAAACTGGACATGGGGTGGAGAAGGGCGGACCAGCTTCTCTCTGAAAAGGTCGATGTCCAGGAGATGAAGATGGTTCTGGATACCCTTGAAAGCAAGAGCAGAAGCCCCGTTCTTTTCGCTCTGCACCTGTTTGATTTCCTTCGAAAGGGGCAGCTGTCACCCGAACTCCGTACCCTTCTTTTTCAGGATTCCACGGACACCGACCTGCCCGCGGGCAGCCTGTTTCTGGACAACGCCTCCATTGTTCCTCCGCCCGAAGACGAGTTGGACGAAGGGGTGCTGAGTCAGGAAGTCAGAGAAATCGTCCAGCTCGATTCATACAGGGAATTGATGGGTGGATATTTCAACCGGGTGATGAAAAACAAGGATGAGGAATCCGTGGTCCACAAGATGGAAATCGCTAAAGCCATCGCCCTCATGCCGCCGGGTTCGCCTCTTGTCCTCGAACTCAGCCCGCTGCTGAGGGAAAAGTCCCCGGAGGTCATTCGTTATGCGGCGGAAAGCGCCGCCCGGCTGGGCCGGATGGAATATGTGCCTCAGATTATCGAGCTGATGAAATCTCCTAGGACACGGTTCGACAGCCAGATGGTGCTTCGTCTTTACGGCCCTCGAATCATCGGCGTTCTGTCCGATTTTCTGATGGATGAGGAGGAACATCCGGAGGTCAGAAAAGGCGCCGTATCCACACTCAGTGAAATCCGGAGTCAGGAAGCCGTGGATATTCTGATGCAGGCCCTGTCGACAGGGAACCGTCCGCTTCGCGCAGATATCATCGACGCACTGGACAACATGAGGGCCGGGGACAGCCTCCTCGCCTTTGCAGGGACCGCCGTGATGGAACAGCTGGATCTCGAGCTGAGGGCCTTCCATACGGCCGTCCTTCTTCGTGATGATCCCGATCATGCCCCTCCCTCGGGAAGCGGTGTTTCCGTGCCCGAAACGGAGGAAGACGCCCGGCGCAGCATCTTCAAGCTTCTCGGCCTCCTTTTCAGTCACACAGAGATCAGCAGCGCCTTCCAGAGCATTCAGAAGGGTACAAGAGAGGCCGTGGCCTATGCCGTCGAGCTTCTGGACAACACCCTTCCCAAGGAGATAAGAGAGAGGATCATCCCTCTGATCGAGGATTCGCCGGACACAAAAGTCAAAACCGCGCGGCGTTTTTTCAAGGATATTTCCGAATAGCAGGCAGATGAAAGCGAAAAAAGTTCATTCTCTCCTTTCCCGTGTGGTGGACGTCAAACCGGCTGAAACCCTGTCCGCGCTGTTTATGGGGCTCCTTCTTTTTTCCCTCATGACCGCCATCTACATCGTCAAGGCCGTCAAGGTCTCCAAGTTTCTGGACGATAACGACATTCAGAATGTGGCCTTCGCCTATCTGCTCACGGCCCTTCTGATCGGTTTTTTCGTCTATCTCAATTCACGCCTTGTTCAGAGCCTCAACAGATATTTCACCATCGGCCTGAGCCTTCTTTTTTTCAGCGCGAGCCTTCTCCTCTTCTGGGTTTTTTATGACAAGGGAGGGAGGGCCTATTCCTTTGTTTTCTGGTTCTGGTGCGAAATCTTCATCGCGGCCTCCATCACCCAGTTCTGGGTCCTTGTCAATGACCTCTACAACCCCCGGCAGGCCAAGCGTCTGGTCGGTTTTTTTGTCAGCGGGGGGCTTCTCGGCGGCATAACCGGCGCTCTGCTGACCTCGATTCTTGCCATAAGGCTGGAGACACGCGGACTTCTCCTGATCTGCCCGTTTTTTCTGACCGGCTGCGCGGCCTTTGTTTATCTCGTGCGGCGTTTTCGACCACGGGAGGAAACGACCGCCAATCCGGATGCCGGTGAGGAAAAGAAAGAAAAAGTTCCCTACCTTAAGAGTTTTACCTCTCTTGTCCGGAACAGACATCTTGTCCTTCTGAGCGGGATCATGTTCATGGGCATCATCGTCACCACCCTTGTGGACTTTCAATTCCTATCCGTCGTGGACCGCTTCAAGCCGGACAACAGCGAGCGCACAGCCTTCCTCGGAGTCGTTTTCCTCATCCTGCTCATTTTCTCCTGGCTGCTTCATACTCTGTTCACCGCCCGAATTCTTAAAAACAGGGGAATGCGATTCACCTTGATGATCTCGCCCGTTGTCCTCCTGGTACTTTCCCTGGCGGTCATTGTAGTCCCTTTTCTTTCTCCCGTCCCGGCCGTTCTTTTTCTCTACTGGGGGGTGACGCTTAAGGGCCTGGACAAATCATTGTCCCATTCCCTGAACCAGACCGTCCGGGAACTTCTCTACATCCCCGTTCCGCCTGATGTAAAATACCGGGCCAAGTTTTTTATCGACATGTTCGTCAACAAGTTCGCCCGCGGTGTCGCGGCCCTGATGATTCTTCTGGTGCTGCATTTCAGCCCGAAGGAATTTCTGCCGATCATTCGAAATATCAGCCTGGCCGTCTGTGCCTGCATCGTGATCTGGATCCTTTTCAACCGCCTGATCGTGATTGAATACATCCGCAACGTCAAACGGCATCTGAAGATCAAATGGCGGGACGCCGACCGGTATGTTTCGGAAAAAGTGGATCTGGACATGACCAAGATGGTGTTTGATACCCTGCACAGCCGGGAACGCAGTTCTGTCCTCTATGCCATGAATCTGTTCGACCTGGTCAAGTACGACCGGCTGAGCCCCGAACTCAAGCAGATCATCAGCCAAAAATCCGATGAGGTCCGAGCCGGCGGGATGAATACCCTTCTTGAGTTGGACGGGGATCCGCTTTTTCAGGATTTTGACGACGCTCTTCAGGTGGAGGAGATGAGCACTGAAATCGATGAAATCATGTCCATGGACGTCTATCAGGAACTGGTTCAGGATAAGATCGGCCGTATGGTCACCGGGGACAGAGAGGCCGCGGAGACCGACCGCATGGAAGCGGCCAAGGTTCTGGGAATGATCAAATCCTCCGCTGTCGTTATTGACCATCTGAAGAAGCTTCTCATGGATTCTTCGGTGGAGGTCAACAAGTACGCCATCGAGAGCTCCGGGCGGCATTTCAGCCGGGAGCTGGCGCCCTTTTTGATCAATCATCTGGGCCGGGCGGTCACCCGGCATGAAGCGGCGCCCGTCCTCGTCGAATACGGATTAAAAATACTGGGGATGCTCAAGGACTATCTGGCGGCCGAAGAGACCGATCTGCGAATCCGCCGCTCTATTCCCAACATCATGGCCGATATCGGCACCCAGCGGGCGGCTGATTTTCTTATGATTGAGTTGAAAAAAAGAGACCCACGGGTGACCTCCGAACTGGTGGAGGGATTGTACCGCCTGCGGAACGCCGACCCGGATCTTCATTTCGAAGAAAAGGAGGTTGTCCCCGTACTGAAACACTTCATTCATCGCAGTTATTCCGCCGTTATCGAACTGCACCGCATCATGCCCGAAGACAATCAAGGGGCCAGGGTGGAGGAGTTGAAAAACAGCCTGACTTTGAATCTGCAGCGGATTTTTGAACTTCTTTGTCTGATCCATTCAAGCGACGATATCATACGGGCATATCAGAATATATGCGCCGGGACCAGGGAGTCCATTGATTATTCCATCGAACTGCTGGACAATCTTTTGAACAAAAACCTCAAGGACCTTCTGCTTCCTCTGGTGGATGATATCCCCTTCGATGAACGTGTTCTGCTTTGCCGCCGGAAACTCGATCTTCTCCAAAAAAATTGATTCCCTTGCCATTCCGAAGCCTCCTTCTCTATAATGGGAGATAGGTTGCAGATATGTCGACACTCTACATTTATCCAAAAAAAGGGAATTCTTTCCGGCACGTGCTGACGAACGAAAAAATCACACTCGGCCGTCAGATGGAAAACAGCGTGTTTATCCCTGATCCTTTCTGCTCCAGTAATCACGCCGTGATTTATCCCAGGAACGGGGACTATGTCGTCCGGGACAACGGGAGCAAGAACGGAACGTTTCTGAACGGGCAGAAAATCACGGCGGAGATCAGGCTTAAAAAGGGAGACGAAATTCTCATCGGTTCCACCCGCATTTTTTTTGACAAGGAACTGTCGACGGATGTGGAACTGACCGATCTTCCCTCCGCCTCCGCCAACATCAACACCATCATGCATCTGGAAGAGGTTTTCAAAAAGCCCGACGTCCTGACCACGGTTAAGGCACAGGAGCTTCCGGCCGATATCAGCCGGCTCCGGGCCGAGCACAAATCATTCGCCATCATCAGCGAGGTGAGCCGCTCGCTCGCCCTTCACATGCCTCTCAATGAGCTCATGGACCACATCATGGATCTCATCAGCGACAACCTGCCCATGGACCGGGGTATTCTGATGCTGAAGGAAGGAAATCCCGTCCAGCTCATTCCGCGGGTTGTCCGCGTCAAGAACGACAGCCTGCGCAGCCAGAAAATTCTGGTCAGCCAAAGCATCATCAACATGGTCATCGACAATCACTCCTCCATACTGATATCCGACGTGCAGGCCGATCCGCTTCTCAAATCGCAGGAGAGCATCATCAAGCTCAACATCCACTCCGCCATGTGTGTTCCCCTCTGGAACAACAAGGAAATCACCGGCATCATCTACGCCGACCGCATTTCCATTCCGGACAATTTCGACAAGGAAGACCTCAGGCTTCTCACCCTGCTCTCCAACCTTGCGGCGGTCAAAATTGAAAACTCAAAACTGATCGACCAGTCCGTCGAAAAACAAAAAATGGAAAGGGAACTGGATCTGGCCGCCAATATTCAGAGGGACTTTCTGCCCGATCAGGATCCGGAATGCGAAAACTACGACATTGCCGGCGGCAATCTGCCCTGCCACCAGGTCGGGGGAGATTACTACGATTTCCTGAAAATCGATGACGGACGGTTTGGATTTGTCGTGGCCGATGTCTCAGGCAAGGGTGTCAGCGCATCCCTCCTCATGGCGTCGCTGCGGGCGGCCATCCATTCCGAAGTGCATGCGCAGTATGACATAAAAAAAATGGCCCGCAAACTGAACAACTTCGTCCACGCCAGTTCGGCCATCAACCACTTCATCACATTTTTCTTCTGTGAGCTCAATAGGGAAACGGGGGAACTGCGGTTTATCAACGCCGGACACAATCCCCCGCTCGTTTTCAACAAAAAATGCCAGGCGCGGCGGCTGGAGAGCTGCGGCCTCTGTCTGGGGATGTTCCCCGATGTCGAGTACGAGGTCATGACGACCGTGTTGGACAAAGGGGACATCGCTCTTCTTTTCACCGACGGCATCACCGAAAGCCGGAACAAAGCACAGGAGGAGTTCGGCGAAAAGCGTCTTTTCAAGCTCTGTAAGAAATATAGCAAACTGTCAGCCCGGGAGATTCTCGACAACATCTACGGCGAGGTGGAGGCCTTCACGGGCGGCGGAATCAGAATGGACGATATGACCATCGTCATAATCAAGCGGGTCGGTTAACAGCCGGCTCTCCTTCCTTTATCTCTTCAGTTTCCTCCGGTTTCAGATCCTTGGCATTGGCCGGGATTTTTTCAAGGATTTCTGATTTAACCCGGAACACATAGTCCAGCCGTTTGTTTTTCACGACGACTGTACCGGGTTCTTTGTCTTCACGGCCGAACAGAAAAACATACTCCCCGGCCGTGTCTCCGCTTCCGGTCCGGATGGTGATTTCGGCTTTTGGTTTATCCAGGCCGAGTTCCGGCAGTGCGAGGGGAGGGTCGATGAACCCGTCCGCATTCAGGTTCTGAATGCCGCGGATGAGGTCGTCCACTTTGTCCCTGTCGAAGGTGTCATCCTCCCGGCCTTCCCGAAACCAGACGGACTCGTCGTTTTTGACAAGTGACAGGTCCATCGTCTCCGTTTTGATTCGAAGGCCGTTCGTTTCCCAGGAATAAAAATCCGCCACCTTCTTTTCCCGCCATTCGTCCGGGTCGCCCTTCAGATCGGTAAAAATGGTGTTTTCGACGGCGATGATTTTGTCGGAAAGAGACGATGTGACGTAGGACAGGGTTTCTCCAAGAGAGGCCGGGGCTTCGGTCACAGACTTAATTTCGGCCGTTGTATCCGCTTGGGAGTCCTCCGCTTCGTTAAAAATAAAGATCAGCGTCTGATTGGCGGCGGGCAGATCGAGAGTCACGGCGTAATCCGGATTGCTCAGCCCGAAGGTCTCGAGGTCGTCTTCTGTTTTGGCCTCGGACATAAACTCCTTGGCTTTGAGACCGGACAAGGAAGTGAGAAGGCCCGTGATCCTGCTTTTGACCGCCAGCGACTTTACCGGCGATTCGAGCCACCATTCATCTTCTTGTTTAACGGACCTCCATTCTCCGTTCTGGCTCTTCAGTGTGACGGAAGAGACATCGTCGGACTCGAATCGAAAGATCTCCTTGTCCCGGAAATCGAAGAGGGTGTTTTCAAGGATGCTTTTGAAGAAGCTCGAGATAAGAACCACTTTGTTGGAATCGGCTCTCCGGGCGAAAAAGGAATTGTCGAGGGGATTTTCCATGCCGATCTCAATTTGAACGGGCTGGGGCGCATCCTTGATGAAGAGGGTTATTTCCTTGTCCGGCAGTCCGTATTTTTCAAGATCGGCCGCTTCCTCCTCCACGATACGGTCGTATTTCAGGTCGGCAAAGTCGCCGGCCAGGCGGTCGATTTCGTATTTATCTCCACGCGCTTCGACGGGGGATGTGATTTTCCAGTCTCCGCCGTCGCCTTTGACGAAGGTCAGTGTTTCACCGCCGGTCTTGAAGAGCATTCTTTCCACGTCTTCACCGCTGAAGGTCACCAGTTTGTCTCTTGTCCCTTCTTTTCTTGTTCCAGCCGCTTCAAAAATCAGGAACGCGGCCAGAAGGGCGGCGAAGATGCCGAAAACGATCAGCGTCGTCTTGAACTTCATAACTTTCTTCTCCTGACCCAGACAACGAGGCCCGTGACGAGAACGAGAAGAGGAAGGATGAGAACGGACGTAAAAAAGATGAGACGGCCTTGGGACGGGGTCAGCTGAATGGTCCGCGGGGTCTGCGTTTTGGGCTGGATTGCGATGAGGTCTTCCTCCTCAGTAAGCCAGTTGGCCGTGTTGAGGAAAAAGTTGCCGTTGCCGGAGAGGTTGTAGTAGTTGTTGGCGATGAAGTCGGAATCGCCGAACACGGCCAATCGGCCTTCCTTCGAGGCTGGAGCCTCGCTCGTTTCGGTGCCTTCCTCCCCTTCAGGCATTGCGGAATCACCTTTTGGTTTAGACTCGATGGTCACGACGGCGGCCAGGCCGATCGGGCCGGCCTTGTCCAGGCCTTCATCAAATTTGACCTGTTTTTCGGTCAGCTGTCGTTCGGACCAGGAATTGCCGCTGCTGTTGGCAAGAACCTCGACCGTCACACCTTCCGGCTGGTCCTCCAGCGCCTCGATGGAACGGGCGTAGGGGAAAAAGGTGGCGTAGCGGAATTTTTCCGTTATGGGGTGGGAGGTGTACTCATTGACGACGGGCATAAAATAATCACCGCCCAGGAGACGGGAAACGGTGTCGATAACCAGATCGTTGGTGAGACCGATGCCGTACTCTTTCACAAATTCCGTCATACCGGGTGCGGTTTCCGGATCGATCATCAAAAACACCCGGCCGCCGCCGCTGATGTAGCCGCGGATGGTGTCCAGTTCGTTCGGCAGGAGGTCCTTCTCTGGGCCGGGAACGATGAGCAGAGCGATGTCCCCGGGAAACGTTTCGGACAGGGCCAGGCTGAGAGTCTTCACTTCGTAGCCCATCTTTTCCAGTTCATCCTTGGCCAGAGAATAGCCGAGGTCCTCGGTGTCCTCGATCCCGCCTTCCCCGTGCCCTTCAAGAAAATAGACGGTTTTTTTCTCACCGCGGGAGATTTTGATGAGGGCGTTGGTGATCTCCTCCTCGCTGACGTCGGTGATCCGGTTGTCCTTTTCACCGCTTTCAAAAATGGTTGTTCCGTCCTGTTTGACGTCATAACGTTTGACAAGGCCGGGATTTTTATCGGGGTCGATGAATTCGTACTTGATCCTGTTTGAGTGATACCTGTAGTTCTGCATCAGATTTTCCATCCGTCCCCGGGTCATGTTTCCTTCCCGGAAAAACAGATGGACGCTGATGTCTTCCTCAAGGTTCTCGAGGACGGTCACCGTCTGGTCGGAAAGGCTGTGGATCCGGGTTTCCGTAAAATCGAACCGGTGGTGATGCCGGGCCAGAAAAACGTTGACCAGGACGAGAATTCCGAGAACAAAGACGACGAGGAGAAGAAGATTGGATGAGTAGAGGAAGGATTTCCGCTTGAATCCCTGCTTGAGGAGCGAGAGGTTCAGATACATGTAGAGCCCGATGGCCGCCGCTCCCAGAATCAGGAAAATAACGGGTACGGTTTTCAAATGGGGCCAAATACGAAGCGCGATCAGGGCGGCAAGAATCAGCACCAGGCCGATGTAGTTGAGATGTTTTTTGATGATGTCCATGGCTTACCTCCATCTCCGGGACTGAAGCACGGAATGGGTCAGAAAAAGCCCGAAGAAGGCAAAACTTGCATAGTAAACGAGATCACTGGTATCCAGAATGCCCCGGGTCAGATCGTCAAAGTGCTGGAAAAAAGACAGATAATTCAGCGTATCCTTCCAGAATGCGCCCGCTGAAAAGGCCGCCCAGTTGAGAATCCAGAAAAGAAGAAGTGATCCGAAGGTCAGCACGGCGGCGACGATCTGATTTTCAGTCAGGGAGGAGAAAAACAGGCCGACGCCCATAAACGCGGCTCCCATCAGAAACAGCCCCAGGTAGCCGCACAGAATCGCCGGGAGTTCGGGGTTGCCGTATGCAAAGGTGAACAGCGAATACACTCCCGTCAGGGCGAGCATGACGAACAGGACAAAGAGGGCCGCCAGGTATTTGCCCAGAATGATCTGGAGGACGGAAATGGGAGAGGTGTAGAGGAGCTCGTCGGTTTTGATCTTTTTCTCCTCGGCCAGCAGCCTCATGGTCAGAAGCGGGATAACGAGCAGGAGAATGATGCTGATGTTGTGAAAAAGAGGGGAGTAGACCATCTGATTGATGTTGATCTGCTGCATGTAGTAGGGATTTTGCGCCATCTGCATGGACTGGGTGTTGAACCAGGAAATCAGGCTGTGAAAGAAAAATCCGGTCAGAATGAGGAAGACAAAAATGACGACGTAGGCGACGGGAGAGGTGAAGTAGCATTTTGTTTCCTTTTTGAAAACAGCCCATATATTCTTCATTGCGGCATACCTCCCGAGATGATTTTCAGATAGAGGTCCTCGATGTTCATCCCCAGCGGCCGCATCTCCAGCAGTCCCATGTCCTTTTCCACGACGAGGCGTGTGACGTCGTCGCGGAGATCGGCTCCCGGGGACCACTCGATGGTGAATCCGCCGTCCTGCGGGCGGACATCCTTTACGCCGGCCATGTTTTTGAACAGGGCTGACGCCTCCGCCGAGGCGGACCGAAGCCGGATATGGACGCCGGCCTTTTTGACGGCAAAAGACGCCGTCAGTTCCTCCAGAGACCCGGAGGCCATGAGAAAACCGTCGTTGATGATGACGGCCCCGTCACAGGTCTGGGTGACTTCAGCCAGGATGTGGGTGGAGAGAATGATGGTTCTCTCCCCCTTCAGTGACTTGATCAGTTCCCTGATCTCGATGATCTGCGCCGGGTCAAGCCCTGTGGTGGGTTCGTCCAGAATCAGGATCCGGGGATCGTGAATGAGCGCCTGGGCGATGCCCACCCTCTGGCGGTAGCCGCGGGAAATATTTTTGATCAGCCGGCCCCGCACGCTTCGGAGGCCGCTCGTCACAATCGTCTTTTCGATGGCCTCCCGTTTTTTGGCTTTGGGGATCTGCTTGATATCCGCGACGAATCCAAGATACTCCGTAACCGTCATCTCCGGGTAGAGAGGAACACTTTCCGGCAGATACCCGATCACCTTTTTGACATCATTCGGTTGTTCGAACACGTCGAAGTCGGCGACCGTCGCCTGTCCGTCCGTGGCGGGAAGATAACCGGTCAGGATGCGCATGGTGGTTGTTTTACCTGCGGCGTTGGGACCGAGAAGTCCCCAGATGTGTCCTTTTTCCACTTTGAAATTCAGGTCGTTGACGGCGACCAGATCACCGTATTTTTTGGTGAGGTGTTTTACTTCGATCATCAATCCTCCCTTAATAGTAAATTAATGGAAAACACTGAATCCGGCCCGCTACATCCGCTCCGGTTCGGGAATTCCCATCAGAGTCAGCGCCTGTCTCAAAACATCCCGGACAAGGGAGATGGTCAGAATGCGCCCGTTTTTTCTGGCGGTATCGGTTTCCGACAGAATGGAATATTTATGGTAATAGCCGTTCAGTTTCTGACTGAGGTTGAAG
>JAHIPL010000021.1 GCA_018894615.1 Acidobacteriota bacterium
GGGGGCTAAAAAAGTGAACGTCACGATCAGGGTCGCCGACGCCGGATCGCTGGACGATGAGTTTGATGTTTATCTCGACGGAGAACTGCTGGGGACGACGGCCTACGGAGGAAGCGGCACCTGGACCGAAAGCCTCAAGGCCGAAACCCGGCACACGCTTCGTGTCGTCAACCAGGGAAACGGTGGGACGTACTGTGACATTTCCATCTCCAATACGGATGCGTCCGCTCAGGATCAGCCCTGGATCGAAATGGGGGCCTCTTATTCCAAATCGTTCACCGTCAACGCCGCCACGAAATAATTATTTGGGGTCAGGCCTTCATATTATACATTTTGATCCTTTATCATTGAAATTGGAAATTCCTCTTTATTGAAAGGGGAATTCCAAATATTTTATAAAAATGTGGAATGTGCAGACCTGACCCCGGTTGGAAAAAAAGATGAGACGGAACGGCAGATGGAAGAGGGGAGGGATTTTTATCCTTTTACTGATTGCCGGGGTTGTCTGGGCCGTGGAGGGGCAGGAAAGCTCCCCTCCGGAAGTTGATGTCCTTCATCTGTCCCTGGAAGAGGCCATCAACCGCGCCCTCCAGGCCAACCGGACCATCGCCGATGCCGTGGATGATGTCAGCCGTTCCCGGTTTTCCCTGACGGCCGCCAGAGCGGATTTTGAACTCAAAATCATACCTGAGGTTTTTCTCGGTCTGACCGGGGAGGACAGAGAGGCCGGGGGCGCCGTCTCCCTCGATAAGCAGCTCTCGACCGGGACCCGTGTCACCGTCAGTACCATCGTTCAAAAGAGCGGCGGTGAGGTGGAAACCGGACTGGACGTTTCTCTCACCCAGCCGCTTCTGAGGGGAGTCAGCCCCATTTACAATCTGTTGGGCGTCCATCAGGCCGACTACTTTCTTCGTTCGACGGAAAGGGAGCTTTATCTCACCCAAATGAATGTTGTGCTGAGTGTGGTGTACGCCGTCTACAACGTGGTCCGGCAGCGGGAAATCCTCGGTCTCCACCGCGCCTCCTTCGACCGTTCACTGGGTTATGCGGAGGCTGCCGCCGTCAAGCAGAAGATGGGGATGGCTACGGCTATCGATGTCTACAGGGCCAACATCAAACTGAAACAGGCGGAAAGCCTTCTGATCTCAAGCCGGGACGGATACCAAGACGCCCTGGACACTCTCCGCATCCTACTGGCGATGCCTCTGGATCAGGCCGTCGAAGTGTCCGCACCTCTTTCCTATTCCTATCTCGCCCTGGATGCGGATGAAACCCTTGAAATCGCAATGGAGCGGAGAATCGAAATCGAACAGTACGGGGACATGATCGCCAACCTTGAACAGCAGTCCCGGGCGGCCGGTCATGGGCTTCTTCCCGACGTGGATCTGACCGTAAGGTACTCCAGCCGCGGACGCAATGCCGACCTGGGGGAGAGCGTACGGGCCAACACGGGAAGCGTGGAAGTGGGCCTGGCGACGACGGGCGCCTCCAGCCGGACGAGGGAGAAGGCTCTTTTTGAGCAGAGTAAAATCGCCGTGAACGGCGCCCGCCGTCTGCTGGAGCTGAAACGGGACGAGATAACGCGCGAGGTCCGGTTCGCCCTTCGCCTCCTGCAGCGGACCGAGGAGAATATCGCCATTCACAGAGACCAGATCGAACAGGCCAAGGGGAAGCTGGAACTGGCCAAAGTCAAGTTCTCCCGCGGAATGGCCGACAATTTTGATCTGATCGAGGCCGAGAGCGAGCTTCGAAGCGCGGAAATCAATCTGGTGTCGGCCGTCATTCAGTATATCGAGGGGCAGTACCATCTCAAAGCGGCCGTGGGCACACTGATCGAACGCCCGGGAAGAACGACGTCATGACATCCCGCACTTTAAAAAGGATCCTCATCGGGGCGCTGGCGGTTGGCCTGCTGACGTTGGTGGTCTGGCTGAACAGCCGCCGGACGACCGATGCTTTTGGGGCCGTTGAAACCGTCACGGTCAAGCCGGGCGAGTTCGGCGTTGAGGTGTTCGCCGTCGGAGAGATCGACTCGGAAAAATCCATCACCATCAGCTCAGGATTGAAGGAGGAGGGGAAGATTGTCTTCCTCATCGATGACGGGTCCCGGGTGGAGGAGGGGGACGTTCTCGTCAGACTGGACCCGACACCCTTTGAGCAGATCGTCGCTGAATTCACGTCCAAAGTGAATGAATGGAATGCCCTGGTCGCCGCCCAGCAGCAGAGCCTCGAATGGGAAAAAATTCAGGCGGATCGGGAGGTTCTGACTGCCGCCTATGAACTCGAGGTGGCTGAACTCGAGCTGCAGAAAAAGGAAAAGGGAGACGGACCGCTCGAACTGTCCCGGCTTCAGAGCATCATGCTGGAGGAAAACAAAAAATTTGAGGACATGGATGGCTACATTAAGGACCTGGTCGAGCTGGAGAAAAAGGGTTACAGCAATCCTCTCGAGATCGAACAGGCGAAGGAGAGGGTCAAAAAACTGAAGGATGCATCCGATGCGGCCACCCGCCAGTTCGATGCCTTCCGGGAGTACATTCTTCCCACACAGATCAGGACGGCAAAGGCCAAGGTCGAAAAATCCAAAATGATCATCGAGCAGACCCGAAAGGCGGCAGGCTTTCAAATCGGAAAGGCCATCGCCGAGCTGGACAAAAGCAAACAGGAATTCACCGCCTTTTCACAGCTCCTCGAGGAAGCTCGGAATGAACTGGAAAAAACAGTGATTCGGGCCCCTCAGCCGGGACTGGTTGTGCTCAAGGAGGCGTTCCGTGACGGCGAGATGCGCAAGCCCCGGGTGGGAGACTCCGTGATTCAGAACCAGCCCATCGTTTTTCTGCCCGACATCACCTCCATGATGGCCAGGGTCCTCATTCGGGAGGTTGATCTTCACAAGGTGGATGTGGGCAAGCCGTCCGAGATCCGGGTGGACGCCTATCCCGAACTGGTGATGGAAGGAAAGGTGTCCTTTATCGGTATTCTGGCGGAGAGACGGCGGGAAGTCAGCGGCGGGGAAAAATATTTCAAGGTCAACGTCTCCATTCGGGAATCCGATGCGCGGCTGAGGCCCGGTATGACGGCCAGAGTCCGGATCACCGCAATGGAAAAAACGGCCAGAGCGCTGACCGTGCCCGTGCACGCCGTCTTTGAAGAGGAGGGCCGGCTTTTCTGTTATGCAGCCGGGCCCCGGGGGATCGAACGGCGGGAGGTGGCGGTCGGTGCGCAGAGCGAGGAATTGGTTCAGATCGTGGGCGGTATCGAGGCGGGGGATTTTGTCTGCCTGAGCCGTCCTCCGCAGCGGATTGTGAGAAAAACGAAGTATCTGGAACCGGTTCGAAAAGCCCATTGACCGTGCGCCGGAAAAAATCGATGGAGGAGCGGGATGAACCTCTCATCAAGTTGACCGGTCTGTCCAAGGACTACGTAAAGGGAAACAGTGTGATCTCGGCCCTTCAAAACATCTCCATGGAGGTGAGGAGGGGGGATTTTGTGGCCATCATGGGGCCATCCGGGGCGGGGAAATCCACTCTGCTCTACCTGCTGGGATGTCTGGATCGTCCGACATCCGGATTCTACCGGCTGGATGGAAAGGAGGTCTCCGCCCTTTCGGACAGAGAGCTGTCAGCCATCCGGGCGGCCAGAATCGGTTTCATTTTTCAGACATTTAACCTGCTGCCGCGCTATTCCGTGCTGGACAATGTGCAGATCCCCTTCCTTTACAGAGACACCCCTCCGGATGAGGCGAAGGCGCTGGCCAGGGAGGCGGTGAGGAGTGTAGGGCTGGAGGACAGGGCCAACCATTCACCGGCCGAGCTGTCCGGAGGGGAACTGCAGCGGGCTGCCATCGCGCGGGCCCTGGCGGTTGAACCGGCGTTGCTACTGGCCGACGAGCCAACCGGGAATCTCGACACGCGTACAGGAGAGGAGATACTGGCACTCTTCGAAAAACTGAACGATCAGGGGAAAACCATCCTGATGGTGACCCATAATCCCGACATCGCAGGTGCGGCCCGGCGAACGATTCATCTGCGGGATGGAAAACTGGTGGAGGAGGAAAATGTCAAAGCCTGATCCCAAGCGATGGATGCGGGCGGCGGTTATGTCTCTCCTGGAGCACAAGCTGCGGTCATTGCTCAGCATGCTGGGGGTCATTTTCGGCATCGTGTCCTTTGTCGCCATGCTGTCCATCGGGGAGGGAGCCAAACAAAAAACCCTGCAGCAGATCGAGCGGCTGGGGGTGCGGAATCTCATTGTCCGGGCCGTTGAGCAGACCGAATCCCAGGAGCTTTATGCCCGGGAGCGTCTATCGGACGGGCTGAACGAGCGGGATGTGTCGCGCATTCGAAAGACACTGCCTTCCGTCGAATTCACGGCGCCTGTGCGGGAGCTCAAGGCTTCCGTGCTCAGCGTGTCGGAGGAATTTTTCCCGGTTGTTCTGGCCGTGACACCGGAGTACGGAGAGGTCAACAATCTTCTGACGGAACAGGGGCGGTTTATTGCCGATCTGGATGTATCCCGCAGGCATTTTGTCTGTGTGCTGGGGAGCGACATCGCGTCTGCTCTGGGGGGAAACGGACGGATCGGCGGATCGGTTCGCATCGAGGAGGAGATTTTTCGTGTTGTTGGAATCCTTCGTCCGCGCAGCAGCGGAGACCGGGAAACCGCCGCAGTGGCCGCCCGCGACTTCAACCGGGTGATTTTCATCCCCCTGGAAACGGATTCCTTTGTCGTTCATTCCTCCGGATATGAGCCCTACTCCGAGATCATTGTCCGGGTCGACGAGGGGGCGTCCGTTTTTTCCGCCGCCGCCTCGCTCGAAACTCTTCTCGACCGCGCACACCGGGGAGCGCAGGATTATCAGATCGTCATCCCACAGGAGCTGCTCAACAACAGGCGCCAGGCTCAGGCCAACTTCAATCTGTTTCTGGCCGCCATCGCCGTCATCTCCCTGATTGTGGGGGGGATCGGCATTATGAACATCATGCTGGCCAATGTTTCGGAGAGGACGAGGGAAATCGGCATTCGGCGGGCGCTCGGCGCCAACCGCGAACACATCCGGTGGCAGTTCCTGTCGGAGTCCATTCTGATCGCCGCAGGGGGGGGTGTGATCGGCCTGGTGCTGGGAGCGGTCGTGTCGCTGGTGACGGCATTTTTCGGCAACTGGCCGGCCGTGATTCGTTTTTGGATTCTTCTGTTGTCGCTGGGAATGGCCGTGGCCGTCGGGCTTATATCCGGGCTCTATCCGGCTTTGAAGGCATCCCGCATGAATCCTATCGAAGCGCTGCGGCGGGAGTGACCGCGGTTCAATTCACGATTTCCGAGGCGAAGACAAGACGGGATTTGTGTTTTTTGAGGAGCGGCTGGAGATGGTCCTTGAGAACGGAGAGCGTTATCTCCGAGGGATGGCCGATGCCCACCGCGGTGCCGTTTCTGTCTGCGTGTCGAAAGAGGGCTTTGAGCTGGTTCAGGATGTAGTCCCGGTTCAGCTCGACATCCAGAAACACATTCCGCCGGGCTGTGGGGACATCCAGGCTGCGGGCCATTTTGAACGCGACGGAATCGGCTGTGGTCATGCTGTCGATGAAGTAGAGATTTTTCTCCTTCAGCCTCTCCAGAATGATTCGCATGATGGTCCAATCCGTGGTCGCACGGGAGCCCATGTGGTTGTTGACCCCCCGGATATACGGAACTTCGTCCAGATCCTGATTCAGGATGGACAGGACGACCGGCTCTTCCATTCCGCATAGGACGATGCCGTTCATGCTGTTGTTTTCGTTGACGGATTCCAGCGGGAGGTGCATGATGACTTCGAGGCCGTTCCGGTGGGCGATCTCGGCCGTTTCCCTGGCATGGGGGGTAAAGGGGATGATGGCCAGAGTCAGGGGGAAGTTCACGGCCACGGCATCGTCGATGGAACGGCGGTTGTAGCCCATGTCATCGATGATGATGGCGATTTTTCGCTGGGGACCGGGAGAAGCGGGTTCCGGCTCCGTCGGCGCCTCGGCCGTGGGAAAGGAAAAAAGAAGGGAGAGGCGCTCGTCATCCGCGCCTTTGACCTGCCACAGGACGTACCGCTTGGCGCCCTCTTCATATTCTTCTTTTTTAAGGATGGATGCCCGCCCGGTGACGAGGGCCTGCTCCAGGGTCTCCGATAACCTCTCAAAATCCATGGGATCGAGATCGATCGTGAGGTGAAAATTTTGTTCGCTTTCCTGGAAGCGTTTTACCTTCGTCGGGTTGATGCCAAGATCGGCTATGCGGCTGCGGATGATATCCTCGAGCGGTGCCCCGGAATCCGGAGGAGCGGGTTTGGTTTGTGTGGAGAACAGGATAGAACTTTTTCCCCTGGTCCAGTTCATGTAATCAAGGCCGACGGCACTCAACAGGGCCATGCAGAGAAAAAGAAGAAAAAGGATACGGGGGAACTGATTTTCGGTATTACTTCCCTTTGCCTGTCGTTTTTGCATTCTATCCTGGCAAAAAAAACTCAGGATTTTTTCAGCATCAGGGTCTGCGTGGCTTTGATGTAGTCTTCCGTTTTGCTCTCACGCGCGCTGAGCTGTTCATCCGGCTGGATGCCTTTCTGCCACAGGGGTGAGGCTGATTTCAGAATAAAAATTTCGGTGGTGAGGAGTATTCCGCTTCCGTCTCCGAATGAAAATGGCTGCTGGCGGGAAACAAGACCGGGAGAAGGAACGCCCACGATTCGGGCCCGACCCATGTCCTTGAGAACGGCTGCGGCTATTTCCGCCTGATCGATGGTGGCCCTGTTGATCCAGATGTAGAGAGGAATATCGGGAAGCTCCGGTTCCCGGGGGGCGGAGAGGGCGCTGTCCGTTCCGTTTTTTGACGAAAAATGGCCGATGTCGTTCGCTTGAAGAAACAGGTTGACGAGCTTCTGGACTTCGGGGATGCTGCCTTCGTGACAGTTGCGCAGATCCAGAATGAGAGGCGTTGTTTTTCCTTTGAGCCGGGGGGCGAGGGTGCTCTGGATGGAATCGACGCAGCTGTGAAGAGTGTGAATCTTTAAAATCCCGGCAAATTTGGGGAGGGGAGTGAAGGAGTAGTTGTCGGTGAAAAGGATTTTTCGATCGAGGAGGATCTCTTCGGTTCCCTCGCTTCGCATCACTTTGAGCTCGACGGTTTTTTTCACTTTGTCTTTGAGCAGCAGGTTTGCTTCCCGCATGCTCATGGTCAGCGTCGATTGACCGTCAAGCACGCTGATAAAGTCGCCGTATCGAATGCCTTTCAGATCGGCCGGAGATCCTTCCCGGATGCCTATAACCTGAGGGAACGCCCCGTAGCTCTTGTACAGGATGAGGCCGACTTCAGGGTAGGGCTCACGGAGCTGAGCGCGGTAGGCGTCCATGAGGGGTTTGCTCAGATAGCCGGAAAGGACGTCCAGGGAATCGATCATTCCTTTAAACCCGCCTTCCATTGTCTGAACGGCATGGGGTTCTTCGACGTAATGGGATTTGATAATGGAAATGGCGGAGCCGAGCAGTTTGTATTTGCTGTAGTCGGTCTGTTTGCCCTTGAGCCCCGGAAGGAGCATGGATTTGAAAACGAAAATCAGGCTGAAGACAAGGAGGGCGGCTGTCAGGTAGAGGCGAATGTTCTTTTTTGGCATCATTTTATAACCACCCATTGTATCATCTTCGTTTCAGCCATTTCAAGGGATCGAGGAATTTGTCTTGGGCACGGATGGCGAAATAGAGGGATTTTCCCTCCAGGGAACCGATGTCGCCGGCTTTGGCCAGCGCCTGCCCTGCCATGACGACATCGCCGGTTTTGACCCACGGTTTGTCGTCGCATCGACCGTAGAGGGTGAAATATTTGTAGCCGTGGTCCAGAATGATCAGATATCCGTAGGGGGAGAAATAATCGGAGTACACGACGCGCGCCGGATGGACGGCCTTGATGATGGTGTCGGTGCGGGGTGCGATTTCAATGCCGTTGTTGAAGGTTTGGGTTTTGTAGATGGGGTGGCGGATGGTGCCGAACGGGGAGATGATGCGGCCTGTGATGGGCCAGTCGAGGCGGCCCTGCATGTCCGGAAGCGGGATGGGAGCAAAGGGGAGGGAGCTTCCCTGGGCGATGATGTCGCGGATCAGGTTCTGGAGCTGTTGATGCCTGTCTTCCAGCTCGGTGATTCTCCGGGAGTGAAGTTTTTTGTCCTGTTTGATCTGGTCGATCAGGCGGCGATTTTGGCGCTCCTGGTCGGCCAGGAGGTCGCGCTCTTTGCGGGCGCCGAGGAGGACCTCGTTGATTTTGTCGTTTTGGGTGAGGAGTCCGGTTTCGGCCTCCTTGAGTTCTTTCTGAGTGCTGAGATAATCGTTCAGGATTTCCTCCTGAGTGCGGACGAGGGTGATGAGGTTTTTGTGGCCTGAGATAAGGGCGGCGAGGTCATCGACTTGAAGAAAAAGATCGTAGGCATGGAGTCGGCCGAATTTGTAGAGGTTGACCAGAATGTCCGCGATCTGATCCTGGCTTTGAGAGAGTTTGCCTTGGAGATCCTTGATTTTCTGCTGCGTGATTCTCTGTTGGCGGCGCACCTGCTGCTGCTGCAGATCGTAGCGCTCGATTTCTTTGCGGGCCAGGATCTTTTTAAGCCCGATGGTGTCCAGTTGGCCAAGAAGGGTGGACTCCTTACGGCCTTCCCGGTTCAGCATCTGTTTGAACTGTGTGATTTGGCTGCTGATTTCGTCGAGCTGCTTCTGGTAGTCGCTCACATCCTGCCCACCGAGCATCTGGCAGACCATCAGCACCCCTATAATTAATTTGGGGTCAGGTCTGCACATTCCACATTTTTTCATGTCAGTTATTATTTATACAAATATTTTTTGACGTTTTTGTCAAATTGATTGATCAGATTTTTTAATTTATCGTTTTTCTGTGTTTCTTTGCTGAGCCGACGAATGGATTCTGAAGTGGCGGAGTAACCTTTGTTGAAAAGCTTGCCGATGTCTTTAATTTGGAGATTTGAATATCTATGCAAGCCATAGAAGTAGATACGCTGATAGAGATTCTGCCATTTTTTATCGTAAGAAATAACAATATCGGTTCCTATAATGTCATCAAGTATTTCTTTTAGGGTTTCGGGGGAAAGACAAACCAGCTGTTTGAGATGGGAGATTTCTCTTTGATTTTGTGGGGGGAAATTTTGATTTAGATAAATTTTAATCTTTTCTTCAAATTGATCATTTCCCAGGATTGAGTTTTTTCCAAACATATTTTCTTCATGACCGTAATTAGTTTTTCTCCCCCACTCATGCACAAATTTTATGTACAAATTGGAATTTCCACTGAAGTAATCAAGAAGGAAATCAAAATTTATCCATTCAGGCTTTGACCTCTGGCCTATATAATCATTGTAACTGCTCCATTTGTATTTTGTTGGATCAGAAACGTATCCCGAGCGAACCGGATTCAGGTGAATGTAGGCATTAAGAGATAGAGCGTATGATTCGCTGTCTACTATTATGGATTTGTAACGGCCCTGAAAAATAGAGCCTACGATCTGATATTTTTTATTAATCCAATTTGA
>JAHIPL010000138.1 GCA_018894615.1 Acidobacteriota bacterium
CCGATGGCGCCTTCCTCGGCCACGGCGGCAGCCAGAGAAGACAAAGAGACGCGGACACCCATGCCACCCTGAATGATGGGGACACTGGCGGTGATGGATCCGATTTGAATAGCTGGTATGTTCATGTTACTTCCTGTATTTCGAAATGACGAGGGAGACATTCCCTCCCCCGAAACCGAAGGAGTTGGAAAGAACAGCCTCCGGTTGGACGACTTCCGCTCCATGGACCACATAATCGAGCGGGCAGTCCGGATCGGGCTCGCTGTAATTGACGGTCGGAGGAACAATCCCGCTGAAAACGCTCAGAACCGACGCACAGAACTCGACAGCGCCGGCGGCGGCCAGCAAATGCCCGATCATGGATTTGTTCGAACTGATTTTGATCTTTTTGGCTTTTTCCCCGAAAACTTTGATGATCGCCGCGCTTTCGACCTTGTCGTTCATGAGTGTGGATGTGCCGTGGGCGTTGATATGTCCGATCTTCTCAAAGGGTATCCCCGCATCAGCCAGAGCAGCCTTCATGCAGCGGGTCATCCCATCCCCCGAGGGTTCGGGCGCGGTCATATGAAAGGCATCTGCCGTGCAGCCATACCCGACGAGTTCACCGTATATACGGGCACCGCGATTTAAGGCGGATTCGAGGTTTTCCAGGATGATCAGACCTGCGCCCTCTCCCATAACAAATCCGTCTCGGGTTTTGTCAAAGGGACGACTTGCGGTCTCCGGATCGTCGTTTCTGGTCGACATGGAGCGGGTGGAACAAAATCCACCGAAAGGAAGTGGTGTAAGACAGGCCTCAGAACCTCCGGCCAGCATGATGTCTGCATCTCCCCTCTCGATGATACGGCTTGCATCGCCGATAGCATTGGCGCCTGTCGAGCAGGCAACCGAAAGGGAGGACAGGGGACCTCTGAGTCCGTGGGTGATGGAAACCTGGCAGGCGGCCGTATTAATAAGGGACTTGGTGACGGAGAAGGGACTGATGGCTTTTGGGCCCTTATCCGAAAGATTGGTGAATGCTTCTTCGATCGACCGGGACCCGCCGATCCCCGATCCGATGATTACGCCTGCCCGATAAGAATCGAATGATCCGGACTCAAGATCGGCATCCTTCATGGCCATTGAGGACGCGGCCAGACTGAAATGGACAAAGCGGTCCAGGCGGTCGGCTGTTTTCCGATCCATCCAATCTTCGGGATTGAAGTTTTTGACCTCCCCCGCCATTTGTGAACGGAAAAGAGTCGGGTCAAAATGAGTGAGCTTAAAAATGCCGTTTTTCCCGGCTGTCAGCGCGGTCCAGAATTCCTCCACTCCGATTCCAATAGGAGAAACGACCCCAAGGCCGGTAATAACGACTCTATTTTTTTTCATAAATAAACTTTATAGAAAACCCTCGAGACACAGTTTTGATTTCTATGAGCGATAACATATTGATTATGCGTATTATCTGAAGATAAATCAAGACCAAAGTCTGAAAATTGATTGAACAGCCGGTTAAAAGGCATTCAGGGTGATTTTGTATAAATCTGGGGTCAGGCCTCGATATTTTACATCCAACGGAAAATGATGGATGAATGAATGATCGTCACATATTCCGTCACCGGCCGAATCGGACATAAGGACAGACACCATGGACGGCGGATGAAGAGAGAAACAATAATGACTATCAGTCATATTATATGCTTAATTAAATTTACTATTGACATATCATATCAGGCTAATATAATGTTATCGTAACATGACTATTAGTCATTTATTATATTTTGTTCTATATAATGAATTATATTCTTAAGGAGGCCCGATGGGCATTGCAGAAAGAAAAGCCCGCGAAAGGGAAAAGAGGAAAAATTCCATCATCGATGCGGCGGAGCAGGTCTTTTTCGCCAATGGTGTGGACGCCGCCACCATGGACGAACTCGCCGAAAAATCGGAACTGAGCAAGGGCACGCTCTACCTCTACTTCAAGAGCAAGGAGGACATTTACCTGGCCATCACCGAGAGAGCGTTGAATGTCCTGACCACCCTCTTTCAAGAAGCATTTGCCAAGGAATCCACGGGAATGGAAAAGATCAGAGCCATCGGTTTCGCCTATTTTCGATTTTCACAGGACTATCCCGATTATTTCAAATCCATGACCTATTTTGATGCCTACCCCGGGATCTTTGATGAAAAAACACCATCGGCCCGGGAATGCGCTCAACGGGGAGATGATGTGATGAAGATCGTGACCCAGGCGGTCGCCTGCGGCATTCAGGACGGGTCCATCCGTTCCGACATCGATCCCATCAAAACAGCCCTGCTCCTCTGGGCCCAGTCAAACGGGATCCTCCAGATGCTGTCATGCAAATGGAAGCACATCCAGGAGCAGCACATCAGCATGTCTTTTCAGAGCACGGAGGAATTTGTGGCCTCCGCCTACAAGCTGATCGAGGCGGGTCTGGAACC
>JAHIPL010000139.1 GCA_018894615.1 Acidobacteriota bacterium
AATCTGTGACGACATCGCCACCGTGTACACGGCGACCCGGCTCGAAAACGCATTTGAATTTATGACAACCCGTTCCATCCACACTCTTATCATCGACGAATCTTTTGCCGACTACAACATCATTCATTCCGCCCTCTCTCCCATCACGAGCATTCTCATCACCGGAGAAAACAGGACGGTTGTTGAGGAACGCGCCAAGGAATGGCCCCTGGAATTGTATGTGGATTTTCTTCCCGTACCGCGCAATTCCCTGGATGCGTCCGGCTTCCGCCGGGCGGCCCACACCGCCCTCGAACACGCCTTCATGAAAATTGAGCTGAATCGGCAGCGGTCGGCACTCCCCAAAAATGATAAGGAGCTGTCTTCCGCCTACTCAGAGATCAGGGACATCAAACACGTCATTCAGACGACAGTTGTTCAGGAACTGGAAAAACGGATCGCCCTTCAATCCAAATACAATCAGTTCAAAGAAGAAAAGCAGAAAATAGAAGGCATTATTAAAAAGCTGCACACAGCCAGCGATGTCACCAGCCTTCTTGATATCATCCAGGACGCCGGGGACATCATCAAGGCCGTTGGAATCTCCATGTATCTTCTTGAAAGCAGTGAAAATCAGGAAGATTATCTCAAACCCCTTGTCTGGAATGACGCTGTGCTGGCTCATCCCGAGTACTCCAAGCATCTCGTTCCGATTAAAGCCGGGGATCTCACCGCGATCGTCGCCCGCAATGGACGGGAAGTCAATTCCTCCCGCATCGCACTGGAACCTCCGCTCGTACAGAGATTTGTTGACCGGCTGCCATTCCAAATGAACCACATTCTCTGTCTTCCGTTGAAATCCGACGTGAGAGTCATCGGGGTCATCGAGGCCTACAACAAACGAACCGGAACAAAAGAACAGGAGAAAGGCTTCACCCGTGAGGATCAGAACCTCTTAAAACTACTTTCAGAGCACATCGCCATCGCTATCACCAATCTGAACCTCATTCAATACGATGCTCTCACCGGGTTGCTTCGCCCCGATCCGTTCTTTGAAAAAATCATTCATAAGCTGCAGCAGGAAAAGAAAAGAAGACAGGAGGATTCCTACTACGCCCTCGTCATGGGAGATGTCGACTGGTTCAAAATCTATAACGACAACAACGGCCACGAGGCGGGCAACCGTCTGCTTCGCGAGCTCTCCAATATTCTTAAGGCCTCAATCCGTGAAGATGATCTGATCTGCCGGTATGGAGGAGAGGAATTTCTCTTTTTTCTCTCAAAAATCGATGATCTCGACGAAGCCTGTCGTTTGACGGAACGTATTCGAAAAAGCATCGAAGAGCACTATTTTCTCCAGCAGGAAAACCAACCGAATAAAAACCTGACGATGAGTTTCGGTGTCACCGCCTTCACCCGGGATCGATTTCCCTCCGTGGAAAGCGTCAATATCACTGAACTCAAGCGCATCGTGATCGAAGCCGACATGGCGCTTTCCGAAGCCAAATCAATAAACAGGGACGCCGGAGATTCCCGCTTGACTCCCGCCGGGCCCGAAGATAAAAACAGGGTCAGCGCCTTTTTCACCAAGAGCAGCACCCAGCAGGGCAGCATCGCTCCCTACGAGGCAAAGATTCCCTTCGAACAGCGGCGGCACAGGCGGCATTCCACATCCACGCTTCTCATCTATAAAAACGGTTCTGTACCCAACCTGACAAGAACCATCAATCTCAGTATGGGCGGAGCAAAGATCCCCGCCGACGAGCCTTTTAAGCTCTATCAGACGGTGGATATTATTCTCATACTCGGGGAAGAGATCTGCCAGATGAAGGGAGAGGTGGTTTATTCGGCCCGAGTCAACGGCCATAAACCGCCTTACCATGCCGGATTGCGGTTTCAGGAAATGACGGCCGAGGGCCTGAAAAAGGTGGAATCCTTTCTCGAATCCCTGCTCAGCTCATCTCCAACTCTTCGATGATGTCCTTGAGATAAGTGGCGGGCGGAGTGATCCGGGAATAGTAGGCATCCTTTAACGACTTGGCATAGTCATCAAAGGTGGCAAAATCCGATTGATCGCTCCAGTTTTCCATGCTGACTTTTTCCAGAATATTCTTCAGAATATCGACATTCAGAATTTCCAGCGTGTATTTGGGAAGGGAGCAGTCTTCCTTTTCACACATGCGGATGGTGACCAGCATGAGTTTGCGGAGGATCTCCTGAAAACGGATGATGTCCTGTTTTATGAAAAACTGTTCCTTCGGGGATTCGGTCTCTCCCAGCCTGGAATAGAGTTTCTTGGCTCCCTCAAGGCTGTTGTTCAGGGTTGAGATCAGGCACTCACCATCGATGATAATCCGTTCTTTTTTTTGAAAATAACTGACATCCCCGTTGTCCTCGGTGCAGCTTCCCTTCCGGTATGTTTCCAGCTCTTCAAAAACATCTTCAAAATTGGTCTCCGATTTCATCTCATCCAGCCGCTGCAGTTCCTGATACGAGTCGTTCAGGATGGAGGAAATTCCATCCTCTTCCCCATTTTGATTTAACGGAACGGGGACGATCTCAGGCTGCGTGTCCTCGGCTTCCATCTCTTCGGCGATTTCGTACTCGATCACAGCCGGCGCGGTTTCAATTTCGAAGTCCGCCGCCGGGACTTCCTGCAGTCCGGAACCGTTGTTCATCTGGGTAGAGGAAATCGGATCATCCCCGTCATCAGGGAGATATTCAAGGACTTCCGAAGTTTTTTCGGTTTCCTGTTCCGGCAGAGAAGAATCCTCCCCGGTGGTTTCAAAATGGGGTTGGTATTCGACATCGACATCCTCATCACTGACTTCGAAAGTGTTCGCAGGATCGACCTGTTCTAAGGCTTCAACCTCCGGTATCATGTCATTGTGATGCTCGACAACCTGGTCCTGTTCCTGTTCCCTTCCCCTGCCCCCAAGCAGCTCTTTGATTTTTGAAAGTTTGGACAACTCCTGGTCCAGATTGAAATCCAGATCATCCTGGGAACCGGTTTGGGTGTCGGCGGTTTTGATGCCGTATTTTTCCTCAAGATCCTTTCGAATGACGGACATTTCGGTTTCCGAG
>JAHIPL010000140.1 GCA_018894615.1 Acidobacteriota bacterium
GTGATCAGGTATGGAAACTGCAGTTTTCATACATAAAGTATGACTATTATTAATACTGATGTCAATACCTTTATTCACTCTTTTGTTCTTCTTCCCTATAGCATAACGCTCGATCTATTTTTTAATTCTCACAAAGCATGAATGAAAACCATGACATCGGGCGGTCAAACCATGTAAAATAGGGCCGCTCGAAATGACCAAGACGGGGTTCAACATGAAAAAAACACTGACTGCAGCACTTGTGCTTCTTTTAATCGCCGCCTGTGCCACCGCCGGAGGTGAAAAGGATTTTGAAACCTTCTTCACCGACCAAACCATGCGGATCGATTATTTCCATATCGGGGATGCCGAATCCGAGGTCGTGACGGTCGATTTGGTCTCCGTCTATGGCATCTGGGCCGGAAGCCGGACCCGTCTCCTCGATCCTTTCGACAACGGCCGGTACAGCATCAAAATCTACGACGCCGACGACGACAGCCTGCTCTACAGCCGGGGTTTCGACTCCTATTTCGGTGAATATCAGACAAGCGGCCCGGCCGCCGAAGGCGTAAAACGGACTTTTCACGAAACCGCCCTTGTCCCGGCACCGAAAAAACCGGTCCGCTTCGCCCTGGACAGGAGAGACGGCGACAACCGATTCCGGGAGATATTCTCTCAGACCATTGATCCCGCCTCCACCGGCATCAATCATGACAGGATTATCGACCCGGACATTCAGATTATCGAGGCTCACCTGGGCGGCGATCCTCACACGTGCGTGGACATCGCCATCGTGGGGGAGGGATACACCAGGGAGGAAGCGGACAAATTCAAAAATGACATCCGGCGTCACGTCGACATTATCTTCACCTACGAGCCCTACAAATCCATGAAGGACGCCTTCAATATCCGCGGCGTGCTCAAGCCTTCCGAAGAGAGCGGCGTGGACGAGCCCAGGGCCGGTATTTTTAAGAACACCTCCCTTAACGCCTCCTTCAACGCCCTGGGATCGGAGCGCTACCTTCTGACCGAAGACAACCGGGCGCTGCGCGACATCGCCGCACACGTCCCCTATGACGCGGTCATGATCATGGTCAACCACAAGCGTTACGGTGGTGGCGGCATTTACAACTTTTACTGCACCTTCACGGCCGACACGCAGTTCCACGAGTACATCTTCATTCACGAGTTCGGACACTCCTTCACCGGTCTGGCGGACGAGTATTACACCTCCGCCGTCGCCTACAATGAATTTTACCCCCGGGGAGTTGAACCGGTGGAGGCCAACATCACCGCCCTCCTCGATCCGGACAACCTCAAGTGGAAAGACCTTATGGAAGACGGCACCCCCATCCCCACTCCCTGGGAAAAAGACGCCTTCGACACCATGGACACGGCCTGGCAGAAGGAGAGGGCGGGAATGAACGACCGTATCGCCGAGCTTAAGAAGACCGGAGCAGCAGCCGACAAAATCCGGGAAGCCGAAGAGGAATACGCCAGCCGTGACAGGGAGCACTCGGACAAGGTGGACGCCTATCTCGAGGCCAGCCGCTGGCGGGGAAAGGTCGGGGCCTACGAGGGAGCCGGATATTCAGCCGAAGGCCTCTACCGGCCCATGGTGGACTGCATCATGTTCTCCAAGGGCTCCAAACCTTTCTGCAAGGTGTGCGAGGCCGCCATCCGCCGCGTCATCCAATGCTATCTTGAGCAGAGATGAGGCAGCCCGGGACACAGCACCTCTGAATATTATTTGCGTATCATTCCAACTTCCGGTATAATTCAGTTTAATTAAATATATTATTCCGGTTGATCACAGTAAAAGACAATTGCATAAAACCTGCCGCGCATGTTTTCTATGTCCACTTCCTTTCACTGAATACACCCACCGGCAAGGATAACACATGAAATTTGACACCCTGCCACTCGACAGCCGCCTTCTGCAGTCCATTCGCGCCCGCGGCTACACGGACATGACCGATGTCCAGGAAAAAACCCTGGCCCACACCCTGGAAGGCCGTGATGTGGCCGTCCAGTCCCAGACCGGCACCGGTAAAACGGCCGCCTTTCTGATCACCCTTTTCGAATTCATGCTGAAAAGCAAACCCGGCCAAAGGGGGAAGGCCCTCATCATCGTGCCCACCCGGGAGCTGGCCGTCCAGATCGAAGAGGAGGCCGACCTCCTCAATCATCACACGGATTTTTCCATCTGCAGCTTTTACGGAGGTGTCGGCTACGACAAGCAGCTCTCAGCCCTGAGTAAAGGCGTCGATATCGCCATCGGCACGCCGGGACGGCTGATCGACCTCTCCCAGAGAAGAAACCTGAGGCTGAAAGAATACCGCTATCTGGTCATCGACGAGGCCGATCGCCTGTTCGACATGGGATTTCTGCCTGACATTCAAACGCTCATCCAAAGCATGCCCCCCAAAGAGAAACGATACAGCATGCTCTTCAGCGCCACCCTGAACCGGGCCTCCCGGCAGCTGGCCTTCGAGCACCTGATGGACCCTGTCTTCATCGAAGTCACGCCCGAGCAGATGACGGTGGACAGCATCACCCAGGAGCTTTATCACGTCAAAAGCCACATCAAGCTCAACCTCATGCTGGGCATCCTCAAGAGGGACAACCCGAAGAACGCGCTGATTTTCACAAACACACGGCACAAGGCCTTTGACTTGGCTAAGCGGCTGACGGCCAACGGCTACAAAGCCCTCCACATCACCGGGGACCTGCCTCAAAAGCAGCGGCTTCAGGTGATGGACGATTTCAAATCCGGCAGGTTCGCATTTCTGGTCGCGACCGACGTCGCCGCCCGGGGGCTGCAGATCGACGGACTGGAGATGGTCATCAACTACGATGTTCCGCAGGACTGCGAAAACTACGTCCACCGCATCGGCCGCACCGCCCGGATGGGCAACGCCGGAAAGGCCGTCACCCTGGCCAGCGAACAGACTTTCCTCCATCAGGACGCCATCGAACAATTCATCGGCGAGAGGATCCCCGTGCTGGAACCGGACTCCTCACTCTATGAAACGGACAAAAGCCTGCAGTCCGTCATCACCCGGAAATTTCAGAAGTTCGCCTCGAAGAGGGGGACGGATCGCCCCAGGCGGGGAAGAGACGGCAGGGATGGCAGCCGCGGTTCCCGCCAAAAAAACACCAACAGAACAGTCTGAAGGTTCGACGGCATCCGGCAAGTGATGCTTATTAAGGCCGGTCAGAATTAAGCGTCAATCATTCAGGGTCACCTGTATCCCTTTTTTAAAGGATTCGGGATCGAGCAGGTAGAGGTGGTCGAGAAGCTTCACCTGATAGGAACCGGGGGCTCCCGCCTCCAACGCCGCCCGCTCACCCACCAGACCAAAAAAGGCCAGGGCTTCGGCTGCGGCGTAGAGGGGCTGAGGATTGACGGCAGAAAAGGCGGCGATGACGGCCGTGGCCGTGCAGCCCGTGCCCGTGACCAGGCTCATCATGGGGTGGCCGTTTTGAACGCGGATGAAGGATGTTCCATCCGTGATGAGATCAACTTTGCCCGTGACCGCCAGGACGGTTTTGAGCTCAGCCGCCAGAATGCCGGCAACCCGGGAGGCTTCATCGACACTGTGAAGGGAATCCACTCCTTTGGTCTTAGACGTTTCATCGGCCAGGGAAAGGATCTCGGAGGCGTTTCCCCGGATGACGCTGACATCAACCTCGCGGATGATTTTTTTGGCCGCGTCCGTCCGCATACGGGTGGCACCGGCGCCGACCGGATCGAGAATGACGGGGATGTTCCGCACATTGGCTTTTTTCCCGGCCTTGATCATGGAGGCGATCCAGTAATCCGTCAGCGTGCCGATGTTGAGAACCAGCGCGCCGGAGATGGCGGTCAGGTCTTCGACCTCTTCGTGGGCATGGGCCATGATGGGCGAGGCACCGACGGCCAGAAGGGCCATGGCGGTGTAGTTCATGACGACGAAGTTGGTGATGTTGTGGACGAGCGGCTTTTTCTCCCTGAGAACGGCCAGGTCCGCGGCCGCCGCCTGCTTGAATTCATCGGGTGTTGTTATCGTTGTCATTTTTTCCTTCCTATTCA
>JAHIPL010000141.1 GCA_018894615.1 Acidobacteriota bacterium
AGACCCGGGTCGGCACCTCGATATTGACGGCGACGGCCTCGTGCTGGAGCTGGGGGATTTCCTGTTCCATGGAATTCCGGCGCACCTGTGAAGAGTTCTTCGAAGACAGCGAGGGAGAGAGAAAAAACACCAGAAGCAGCGACACGGCTGCAATCGATCCGATCCTGACTGGCACTCGATTTTTCATTGTTAATGATCCGCTTTCACATGAACGATTAAATCGATCGTTATTCTACTCTAGTCTGGATCAAGAGACCAGATAATTTTATGGAAACGGGATAGGATGTTACATCCTGGACATCAATAAACTCTCTATATCCTAATTGGCAAAATAACCTGCCCGGTGGCTGATGCGGTATTTTTTCCCATTCACTTTAACATCGATTCTTTTGAACGTCTCGTCCGGTTTGTAATTTTTTGGCGTGTAATAGAGAAGGTAGTAGTTTTCCGTGGCGTCCAGGGCGTTCTGAAAGAGGGCTTTGGCATTGGCCGAACTATCCGCGATACCTCCGGTCGCCTTGGCCATATCCATAAACGGAGCGAAGATGTCGTTGGATTGTTCGGCATAATAGACGCCCGGGACATTCGGCCGGGGCTTTGTAATGAATAAAAAATGGACGGCCGAGGACGAGTCGGCAAAGGCCTGTTTGACTCTATCCGTATCGATCGGGACATCCCGCTTATAGAGATCAGTGATCTCCGCCATCACATGGGAGATATCTCCCGCCGTGTCCTGGAAGGCCGACAAATTCTGCATAATGAGCCGGGGTTCGACCTGAGGGATGAATTCCCTCTGGTAAAAAAGAAAGACGTGTTTCTGACCGTCCATTTCTTTGAGATACTTTGCGAAATCGAGAAACCGCAGTTCATCGACCTTCCGCATGGTGTCCAGTTTCTGCAGATAAGTCCTGTACATGTTGATGATTCCTTCGATCCCTACATTTTCAATCCACCCTTCCTTTCCCATGAGTGAATCCGTCGCGCCTAGCTTTTGGGAGGGATCATCCGGATCTTTGGCCAATGCGGCACCCAACATTTTAGCCAAATTCTCCATTTCTTTGACGGCTTCCCTGTAGTCGGAGCTGCCGATGACGGCATCTTTTTTGATCAGCCCTCTCAGTTCATTTGCGATTTCTGTTCGTGTTTTGAGTTGAAGTCCTCTTTCCTTGAGCCTGTATGTTTTTAGCGGTGTGACGGCGATCAGGCTGTCGTTGTCTAGGAGGACGTTTTCACAAAAATATTCCACCGCTTCCCCCAACCGAGGCAGATAATCCGTTACCTCAAAGAAGAGAAAAAAGGTCCGGCCTGTCTGGGGTTTGAGAGGCTTTTTTTCTTCCTTTCTATGGATGGTGTCTTTTTTGATGAGGTAGACGGCCTCGATTTTTTGTTTGATCCCGTCCTCCCAGAGTTCGAAATCCTTGATTTTGAGATTATCGACAAACTTTCCCCCATTGAAAACACGAACAGGGACCTCAATGTTGAGAACAAGAGACGTCTCGATCAAGGTTTCCTGAGGATAAAGCAGAAAGGCCAGACACATGATGGCGGGCATTGATAGAATGGATTTGAGAGACATTTTTCTCATCTGATTGTTCCCTCCGGGCACACTGCGGAAATGAATCCCATTCCGTCAATCGGCGATGTAGCCCTTGCGGTGAATAACCGTGAATTCTTTTTCCTTGACCCGGACCGTAATGTTTTTAAAGGTCTTGTCGGCAATATAGTTTTTCGGCCGGTAGTAGAGAAGGTAGTAGGTGCCACTTTTTTCCGCCGTGTTTTTAATGGCGGCGGCAGGATTCTGGGAGCTGTCGATGATTCCGCCCGTTGCATCGGTTATCTGGGAGAGAACGTCAAAAAAATCCTCGCTCTGTTCACGCATATGAATGCCGAAGTGATGTCCGGGATCTTTATTGAGGTAGATAAGGTTGAAGTTAATGGAGGCGTCGGCAAAAGCCTGATTCAGTTTTTCCGTGTCCAGACTGATATCCCGATGGTAGAACAGAAAAAGGTCTTGAAGCGTGCCGATGATGTTTGGCTGATCACGATACTGCTCCATGAGGGATTGAAGGCGGGCGGCCTGGATTTCAGGGCGGAATTCCCGCTGATAAAAAAAGAAGACATTTTTTTGGCCTCCGACACGCTTAAGCTGCCGGGCAAACTGAATAAAAAGGTCCTCTTTGATGACCCGGAGCTCTTCCATTTTCTGAAGGGCCTGCCGGTAGCGGGCCAGTTGATTACCGATGTCTCCGCCCATACTGGATTCAAAATCCCCGAAATTTCCGCTTCCGCCTGTCGATGAGAGGGATCGGGCGATGCGGCCGAGGTCTTTAAGCAGTGTGTTGTATTCGGTGGATCCGACCTTGGTGTCGCGCCGAATAACGGCCTGCATGTCCTTGACAATGGTTTCCACAGGCTTGGATTGAATAGCTTCTGAGGACAGGTTGTAGTTTTTGATGGGTGTTGTGACGCTGAGGGTGTCATCCGGAAGGAAGACATTGCGCATGAAAAAATCAACGGCTTCGGTGATTTTGGGATTGTACTCCGTCATCTGAAAGAGAAAAAAGTAGTGGCGGGAGGAAAAGGGCATAAAATCGATTTCACCTTCATGCTTAGCGATCTGGTTATTTCGAATGATGTAGAGGGCTTCGATGGTCTGAGGTGTGTCTCCTTCGAAAACTTCGAAATCCCCGATTGTCAGTTTATCCATAAACGTGGAACCGTCATAAACGCGGACTGGAACCTCGATATTGCGGACGACAACATCATGTTGGTCATACTGGGCGGAAAGACCCGGGAAACAACATACAAGAATGATGATGCTGAGTAGTTTTTTCATTATTTCCCTCGGTTATTTCATTATACAAGACAAAGTCCGCCATTAGAAATATAATTCACCATCATAAATTAGAACAGCAAATTGTGTGCCAAGCTCTTTCCCGAAAAATCAGTTGATCGAGGGGATGGAGATGCTCCCTGGAGAGGACACATTACACCAATAATGGACAGCAGGAAAATTTGAAATACAGATATTTTCGGCCTGAAGCGACCTGGTTTTATTGACATTGTAAAAAAGGCGCGATACAGTCGAATAAAAATGTGGAATGTGTTGACCTGACCTCTAAATGAAAGGATAGGAGAGATGAATAAATTTTATATTGCCGGATTGGGAGCGGCGCTTTTTCTGGCGGCCGCAGTCGGAATACAGGCCCAGGAAGAGCAGCAGGAGAACGCACCCAGAGTTGACATCCAGCGGCTTTCGATAGGAAGAGCGGACTTGAAGAACAAAACCATGGATATTGTCCCGGAAAAAATCCTCTCCGCCGCAACCGGAAAAGAAATTTCTTTTGACCGCATGATCGACGAGATGCGGGACGTCCGGTATGTTTATGTCGGCGAAACACATAACAGCCTGCCCATGCACGACCTGCAGTTCAAGGTGGCCGAAGCTCTCTACAAACAGGACCGGAACCTGGCCATCGGGCTGGAGATGTACGATGTGACCTGGCAGGAGAAACTCAATCATTGGAGTCAGGGGCTGTGGACGGAAGACGAATTCATCCACAAAGCCGGCTGGTACGTCAACTGGAACTTCCATTTCAACTACTACAAAAAGATCTTTGATCTGGCAAAGGACTATAAAATTCCGCTCTATGCCCTGAACGCCCCCCGGCCGGCGATCCGAAAAGTGCGCATGATGGGGTGGACGGCGCTTTCGGACGATGAAAAAGCCATCATTCCCGAACCCGATCTGACCAACGAGGACCACAAGACACTGCTGACCGCCATTTTCGGACAGACGGAGATGCCGGAGGCCATGAAAAACATGGGTGACATGATGCTGCAGTCCCTCATTCGGGCGCAGTCGGCCTGGGATGAGGTCATGGCCAAGTACACACGTCTGGCGGCCCGTGCGGAGGGCGGACGGGTGATGGTGCTGGTCGGCTCAGGTCATCTCCTCTACAATCTCGGCATCAACCATCGGGTGTACAAAAAGGATCCCTCGCCTTTCAAAACGGTGCTGTGTGTCACCATCCCGGAAGGGGAGACGCAGGTCACGGTTCAGCGCAGTCTGGCCGATTACATCTTAGGCATTCCGGAGGAGGAGAAACCCGTATATCCCTCGGACGGGATCGCCCTCAAGAAGTTCGACGGCCTGGACAATCCCGTCATCGAGCGTGATCCCATCACCGGTGTTGCGAAGGGCCAGGATTTCAAAAAGGGCGATGTTGTGCTGGCCGTCGACGGCACATCCTACACCTCCATCAACGCCCTGCGGACCTATATGTCCCGTTTTAACTGGGGGGATTCCGTCACATTCAAACTGCTGCGCGAAGCCAAGGAGATCACGGTGACCTTGAAGTATGAGATGTCTCCGGAAGAAGCGGAAGAAGCCAATTTAACGGCTTGTTTCCGAATGTGAAGAGGAGTTTGGAATGAGAAATAATAAAAGAGGGATCCTTCTGCTGCTGTGTTTTGGATTGATCTGTGCGGTGGGGGCGGCCGATTCGCCCATCCGGACACCGGCCGAGCGGTGCGGATTCACCGCCTACAGCCAGTATGAAGATGTAGGGCTTTTTTTGAGCCGTCTGGATGCCGCCGCCGACCGGATGACCCTGCGTGTCGTCGGACGAACCCTTCCCGGCCGGAATTACGGCGCCAAGGATCTGTATCTCGTCATTCTCAGTGCCAATGGCGCTTTTTCACCGGCCACACTGGACCGCAGCAAGCCCACGGTGTATTTTGTTGCCGCCAAACACGGGAATGAGCAGTCGGCCAAGGAATCGGTGCTGCAGCTCATTCGCGATCTGGCCGTCGGCGATCTTCGATCGCTTCTCGATACCGTCAATGTCCTGGTCCAGCCGCAGCCCAATCCTTACGGCAACCGGTTCGGCCAGCGGCGTAACGAACAGGACCTCGATCTCAACCGCGATCAGGTGAAGCTGGAGAGCCCGGAATCGGAGACCATCAACCGGGTGTTCGTCGAATGGATGCCGGAAGTGACCATGGACATCCACGAGAAAGGGGATGATTATTACCGTGTCTCGATCGGCTGCGTTTCCAATGCCAACATCCATGCGGATCTGCAGACGTTTTCCCGGAAGACCATTCTGAAGGAAGTGGAGACAGGGCTCCGCTCAAAGCGCATCACCTTTCAGGAGTATCTGATCACCCAGCAGATGGGAATCGATTCCTCGGCGGGTGTGACATACAGGCCGGAGGAGAGCACCGGAGGGCAGATGATGAAGCGATACAGCACCTCCGATCTCAATGACGGCCGAAACAGCCCGGGGATTTACGAGACGCTGTCCTTCATTCAGGAGGGAGCTTCACGGCACGATCTGGAAACACTGAAAGACAGGACCCGCTGGCAGTATTTCGGCATCCGCTATTTTGTCGAGAGCACGGCCCGGCATGCCGCTGACATCCTGAATCTTGTCCGTTCCCTGAGGGAGGTTCTTCTGGAAAAAGCGAAAACCTACAGCGAAAACGATACCGTTCATCTGCGAATGAAATACGCCAGGGACACCGGCGAACCGACCCGCATGATCAGAAAATTCGTCCGGTCCGAATCGCCTGTGAGAGGTGTTTTAAAGGTGGATAAAAAAGCCGGAGAAACTTTGACCGCGGCCGATCTTTTGCCGTACCGCGGAAATCCAGAGGTTCGGGTCGAAGAGGAACTTGTCAAGAACTGGTTCCCTCTGGTTGAGCCGACGGTCAGTGTCCCGCGGCCTCTGGGTTACATTATTCCCGGCGGTCTGCAAATGGTTGTGGAGACGCTTCTCAAACACGGCGTTACCCTCCAGGTCCTGACGGAGGATGTCTCTGTGGAGGCGGAGGTTTACCGTGTCACCGCCATTGAACCGGCCGAGTATGATTATCTGCCGCCCTCATCCATTTCAGTTGAAAAGGAAGAGAGGACTCTCCTTGCGAAACGGGGGGATTATTATGTGTCCTGTGTGCAACCGGCAGCGAATCTGATTCCGTGCCTGCTGGAGCCTGAAACACAGTACGGGTTCATCCGTTACCAGGCGCTGCAGCTGGTTCCCGAAGCGGGGGATTTTTTCCCTGTAATACGGATCATCCGCCGGCAGAAAATGGAATGTGTGCCCTACAGAAATTGGAGATAGCGCAGCCGGATTCTGCTTGAGTTATTATTTTTCCGTCAGCTCGATGTGGATCACTTCCACCAGGCTTTTCCAGCGGCTCTCCGTGAGGGGGAGCCCGAAGGCGGTTTTGATGTCATCCAGAGATTTACCTTCCTTGATCAGGGATTCGACCTTGATCTGTTTCTCTTCGATGCTTTCAAGGAGGGCTTGAATATCGGAGCGGCCGGCCGGTTCGGCGTGACCGCTGAGAAAAACGTCAACATCCAGATTCAGAATGGCTTTGAGAGTTTTGACCAGCCCGTAGGAGCTCCCGTTTTTGTGCAGGTGGATGAGAGGATCCCGACCCTCGAAATAGAGATCGCCGATAACAGCCACTTTGTCGGCAGGGATATAAATGACGGCGTCGCCATCCGTGTGGGCCTGGCCGAAGTGATACATTTCGATGACGAGGCTGCCGCTCTCGATAGTGAAAGAATCGGAAAAAGTCAGGGTGGGGAGCGGAAGTTTGACGTCGCGGTCCTCGTTTGCGCCAACCATGTGGATTTTCGTGTTGTTTTGGGCGAGGATGGGAAGAGAAGCGGGGAATCCGGTCAGGCCGTTGACATGGTCGCCATCACTGTGGGTGAGAAGAATGTGGGTGACGGGTTTGTCCGTGATCGCCTGAACGGCCGCCAGCATGTCAGCGGCTGCCTTGTCACTCATTTTACCGTCGATGATGAAGACTTCTTCGTCGGACAGTATAAAAGCGCTGTTGGATCCGCTGCCGCCGCGCAGCTCATACACATGCTCGGAAATCCGGACCGCTTCGACCGGAGGCGTGCTGTCCTGACTCGCTACCGCTAGACAAGCGATCAGGATCGTCACAATGACCGTGGTATATTTTTTCATCCTATCCTCCTCTGATTTATTACTATCGTTTCTGAAAACAATTATGTCAAGGCATTGACATTTTCGAGCAAAATGGATAATGATCCTTCTGAGAAGGAGGAAAGAAATGATAATCAAGCGTAACATCGCCGCAATCTATCTTCTGTCCATCATTACTCTCGGGATCTATCTCATCTACTGGCTTGTCCAGACCAAAAAAGAGATGAACGGTCTCGGAGCGACAATCCCCACGGCCTGGCTGCTCATCATCCCCATCGCCAACCTCTACTGGGCGTGGAAATACTGCGAAGCCTTTGCCATCCACGTGAAAAAAGACAACAACGCGATTCTCTGGTTCCTGCTTTATTTCTTTGTGGGGATCATCATGCCGGCGATCATCCAGTCCGAACTGAACAAGCTGGCCGTCTCTCCGACACCCGCTGCCCAAATCTGAGTGCTCACCGGCGGGAGAGGGCCTCTTTGACCTTGGCGCCGATTTCGGCGGGGCTTTTAGCCACAAAGACACCGGCAGCGGCAAGGGCTTCCATCTTTTCCTTGGCCGTTCCCTTTCCACCGGCGATAATGGCTCCGGCGTGTCCCATGCGTCGGCCCGGAGGCGCGGTCTGTCCGGCGATGAAGCCTACGACCGGTTTATCGAATTCCGCCTTGATGTAGGCCGCCGCTTCCTCTTCCGCAGATCCGCCGATTTCACCAATCAGAATGACGGCTTCTGTTTCGCTGTCCGCATTGAAGTATTTCAGAAGTTCGATGTATTTTAATCCGACGATGGGATCACCGCCGATTCCGATGGCTGTGGACTGCCCGTATCCCTGCTGGGAGACCTGCTGCACGGCTTCATAGGTCAGCGTTCCCGACCGCGAGATGATGCCGATTGAGCCCTGGGTGTGAATGTGACCGGGCATGATGCCGATCTTGCATTTTCCGGGAGAAATGATGCCCGGTGTGTTCGGTCCGATCAGATCGACGTCTTTGTCCTTGATAAACTGTTTGACCTTGATCATGTCAAACGTCGGGATTCCCTCGGTGATACAGACCACAAGCCGGACCCCGCTGTCGGCGGCCTCCATGATGGCATCTGCGGCAAAGTAGGGGGGAACAAAAATAGCCGCCGCATTGGCGCCTTCATTTTCGACGGCATCGGCCACGGTGTTGAAAACGGGTATATTCAGGTGTCTCTGTCCGCCTTTTCCAGGAGTGACACCCGCGACAACCTTTGTTCCGTACTCGATCATTTTTTCGGTGTGAAACGTGCCTTCCCCTCCGGTGATTCCCTGGATGACAACGTGTGTTTTTTCATCTATCAGAATACTCATGGTTTTCTCCTTACAGTTTGGTCAGAGGAACGACCTTTTCGGCTGCTTCAGCCATTCCGGAGGCGGGGTAAAACTCCAGCCCGCTGTCCTGCAAAATCTGTTTCCCCAGCTCCACGTTGGTGCCTTCCAGCCGGATAACAACGGGAATATTGATGCCGATCTCCTTTGCCGCCTTGACGATACCTTTGGCTACCAGGTCACAGCGAACGATTCCGCCGAAGATATTGACAAGGGCCGCCTTGACGTCCGGATCGCTGACGAGAATCCTAAAGGCGTTCTTGACGGATTCCTCGGAGACACCGCCGCCCACATCCAGAAAATTGGCCGGCATGCCGCCTTTCAGCATGATGATGTCCATGGTGGCCATCGCCAGACCGGCTCCGTTGACCATGCAGCCGACGTTTCCATCCAGCTTGATGTAGTTAAGGTCGAATTTCCCGGCTTCCACTTCCAGGGAATCTTCTTCGTCCAGGTCCCTCATTTCGGCGATATCGGGGTGGCGCTTGAGCGCATTGTCATCAAAATTCATCTTTGCGTCCAGAGCCAGCACATCTCCCTGCTTGGTGATGAGCATGGGATTGATCTCGGCCAGTGAAGCGTCCGATGCTTCAAATGCCTTGTAGAGGGCCATGAGGAACTTGACTCCCAGTTTGAATGTGTCTCCCTTGAGTCCCAGTTTGAACGCCAGCTTCCTGGCTTGAAATGCTTGAAAACCGGCGGCGGTATTGATGTATTCCTTAAAAATCAGTTCCGGTGTTTCGGCCGCCACTTTTTCTATTTCAACGCCGCCTTCCGAGGAGGCCATGACGACGGGGGATTCAGTGGCTCTGTCAATGACGATTCCGATGTAGAGCTCTCGGTCGATATCGAGGGCCTCTTCGACATAAAGTTTTTTGACACGTTTGCCCTCTTTCCCGGTCTGAGGGGTGATGAGCTTCATTCCGATCATCTTTCCGGCCAGCTTTTCTGCATCATTCGGATTCTGAGCCAGTTTGATTCCTCCGCCTTTGCCCCGCCCTCCGGCATGGATCTGGGCCTTCAGGATGACGCGTGGGCCGATTTTTTCGGCCGCCGATCTCACCTGGGCGGGGGTTTCGGCATAGACACCCGCCGGGATTTTGACGCCGAAACGGCTGAGAATCTGTTTGGCTTGGTATTCATGGATTTTCATGGCATGTCCTTATAATGATATAGGGCGATTTTATGAATAGTCCTGGCTATTCAGCGATACGATACTGTTTTTTCCCTTCCTCGTAGAGGTCGCCGCCGTACATGTCATTGATGACGATGCAGGGAAAATCTTTGACTTTGACCCGTCGAATGGCTTCCGGGCCCAACTCGGGGTAGGCGATCACTTCCGCCTCCACAATGCTCTTCGAAATGAGAGCGCCGGCGCCGCCCACCGAAGCCAGGTAAACCGCTTTGTTCTTTTTCAGCGAATCTTTGACTTCCGCGCTCCTGGCGCCCTTTCCGATGGTGCCTTTCAGGCCCATGGCATAGAGCGTGGGAGCGTAGGAGTCCATCCGGTAGCTGGTGGTCGGTCCAGCCGAGCCGATCGGTTTGCCGGGACGGGCGGGTGTGGGACCGACGTAATAAATCATCTGGCCCTTTACGTCGATGGGCAGGTCCTTGCCCTCCTTGACCAGATCGATCAGCTTCTTGTGAGCGGAATCGCGTCCTGTGTACAAATATCCCGAGATATAAATCTTGTCTCCGGCCTTAAACAGGGCGATGGTTTCATCAGAGACGGGTGTGGTGATTCTATGTTCAGACATTACATTCGTCAACGGTTTTCTGAACAGCGACCACAGTGGCGGCCAGTTGGGCTTTTTCCTCGTCCGTCAGGGTGATCTCGTAGATCTTTTCAACGCCTTTGGCGGTGAACAGGGCGGGAACACCTATGAACAACCCGTTGATGCCGTATTCGCCCTCACACAGAGCGGCACAGGGCAGAACCCTTTTTTTATCTTTGAGATAGGACTCGGCCATAACGATGGCGCTCCAGGCCGGGCTGAAGAAAGCGGAGCCCTTGCCGAAGAGCTTGACGATCTCGGTACCTGCCTCCCGCGTTCTCTCCACCACCCGGTCGATGAGAGCCTGGTCGGCGATATCCGTGAGGGGAACGCCGCCGACGGTCGTCAGACGGGGAAGAGGAACCATGGTCGGGCCGTGTCCGCCCAGAACCGTTCCGGCGATATCCGTGACGGAAACACCCAGTTCCATGGCAAGGAACGCCCTGAAGCGGGCCGTATCCAGAGTGCCCGCCATTCCGGCGACCTGGTTTTTCGGGAAACCGGAAACCTTGTAGAACATGTAGACCATGGCGTCCAGCGGATTGGTCAGAACGATGCAGAACGCTTTGGGGGCGTTGGCCTTGACGCCTTCGGCAACCTTGGTGATGATATCGATGTTGGTGGCGAGCAGGTCCTCTCGCGTCATGCCGGCCTGGCGAGGTTTTCCTGCGGTGACGATGACCACGTCCGCGCCGGCGATGTCTTTATAATCGGACGTGCCGGTGATATTGGCGTCATAATTGCCATGGGGCGCCATTTCCATGAGGTCGAGGGCTTTTCCTTTGATCGGGTCGAGATAGTCTGGAATATCCAGGATGACGATGTCTCCCATTTCCTGTTGAGCAGCCAGCATGGCCAGAATCTGGCCTATCTGTCCGCCGCCGATCAGTGCAATTTTTTTACGCATTTAAATCCTCCTAAAAATATTAAATTATGATTTCGAACGGCAGGACCGGGCCCCGTCGTTTCCGGTAACATGACTTGCCATCTCCTGCAGGTTTCTAACAAATGTCCTTAATCTTAGAGAGATTCCGCCTTGAATAAATGATTTATAATAAAGAAAAAGTTTATATTTTTTTTCACCCAAAATCAACAATTATTCACTGAGAGGGATTGGAAGGCGAAGATTTGAGTTTTTTTCCCATCTGATGTAACATCCTGACTCTGCTTTCAGCTATTTATACCGGCCTATTTTGGGTCATAAAAAGGAGTTTGAGGAATGATCGATGACTATCTGAAGCATGAGGCCGAACGGCGGGTGATGGGAATCCCCCCACTGCCTCTCGCACCGGAGTTGACCGAAGAGGTCTGCCGGATTCTGGAAAATCCTCCTGAGGACAAAAAGAATTTTTTTCTTGATTTGCTGAGCGAGAGAATCTCTCCGGGAGTGGACCCGGCCGCGGAAGTTAAGGCCCGGTGGCTTTTACAGGCGGCCCTGGGTGAGAAAAAATCACCGTTTGTATCTCCTTCCACGGCCGTCTCCCTTCTTGGAACCATGTTGGGAGGATACAATGTCGAGCCTCTTCTTCGGCTTCTTGAATCGGGCCCTCTGCAGGAGGATGCCGCCGCCGCGCTTAAACATATCATTCTCGTATACGGCGCCTTTGACACCGTTTTCGCCATGGCTGAAAAAAATCCCCATGCCGGGTCCGTCATTCAATCATGGGCGAAGGGAGAGTGGTTTCTGACCCGCCCCGCCTTCCCCGATAAAATCACGGTCCGCGTGTTCAAAATCGAGGGAGAGACGAACACGGATGATCTCTCTCCGGCCAAACATGCCTGGAGCCGTCCTGATATTCCTCTTCATGCACTTTCCATGGGCGAGACGCGTTTTCCGGGCGGAATCGGGACCATCGCCGGATTTCGCAAAAGGGATGAGGTTGTGGCCTTCGTCGGGGACGTGGTGGGGACGGGATCTTCCCGGAAATCGGCCACCAATTCCATGCTCTGGCACATCGGTCGCAACATCCCCCATGTACCGAACAAACGGCGTGGCGGTGTTGTCATCGGCGGATTGATCGCCCCCATCTTTTTCAATACGGTCGAGGATTCCGGAGGGCTGCCGCTCCTGTGCGACGTCACCGGCATCAAAGACGGACAGCTTGTCACACTGGACTTCAAATCCGGGACCATCAGAAATGAAGCGGGCGCCGACATCTGTTCACTGGATGTCAAACCCGCGACTCTCAAGGATGAATATCGGGCCGGAGGCCGCCTGAACCTGATCATCGGCAGGCAGCTGACCGCCAGAGCGCGAAAAGCCCTGGGTCTGCCGGAAGCCGATTTTTTTCATGCCGTGGACAATCCCCGGCCCAAAAAGGATCAGGGCTATTCGTTGGCCCAGAAAATTGTGGGGAAGGGATGCGGTAAAACCGGAGTGATGCCAGGATCGGCCGTGCTGCCCAAAATGACCACGGTCGGTTCCCAAGACACGACGGGCCCCATGACCGCAGACGAACTCAAGGAACTGGCCTGCCTGGAATTCCAGACCGAACTTTTTATGCAGTCATTTTGCCACACGGCTGCCTATCCCAAGGCCGCCGACGTGAAGATGCATCAATCCCTCCCCCCATTCATGACGGCGCGGAAGGGTGTCGTTTTAAAGCCCGGGGACGGAATCATCCATTCCTGGCTCAACCGCCTTCTCCTTCCCGACACACTCGGAACCGGCGGGGATTCCCACACACGCTTTCCCATCGGATTGAGTTTTCCCGCCGGCTCGGGGTTGGTGGCCTTTGCCGGAGCTCTCGGATTCATGCCTCTGGACATGCCGGAATCGGTTCTGGTCCGATTCAGCGGCCGCCTGAATCCCGGGATCACCCTTCGTGATGCGGTTAACGCCATTCCCTATTTTGCTATCAAGAAGGGTTTGCTCACGGTGGCGAAGGAAGGCAAGAAAAACATCTTCAACGGCCGGATTCTGGAAATGGAAGGCCTTCCCGACCTCACCGTCGAACAGGCGTTTGAACTGACGGACGCGACAGCCGAACGGTCGGCTGCAGGGGGAACAATCGCCCTCGGTAATAAAAGTGTTTCGTCCTTTTTGCGCAGCAACATCGCCTTGATGGTGAAAATGATCGATGAAGGGTATGAATGCGCCGATACGCTCAGGCGGCGGATCGATGCCTGCCGGGCCTGGCTCGAAAAACCGGAACTCCTCGTCCGCGACCCGAACGCCGATTATGAGGCAGTTCTGGATATCGATCTCTCCGCCGTCACCGAGCCCATCCTGGCCTGCCCCAACGATCCCGATGACGTCAAGCTTCTCTCCGACGTCGCCGGTGAACGGATCGACGAAGTCTTTATCGGAAGCTGCATGACGAACATCGGCCATTTCCGGGCCGCTGCTAAGATTCTGGAAGGGGAGGACTATCTCAAAACACGCCTCTGGATCACCCCTCCGACCAAGATGGATCGGGCCCAGCTCCTTACCGAGGGGATCTACAGCCGGTTTTCGGCCGTAGGCGCAAGAACGGAAATTCCCGGCTGTTCGCTCTGCATGGGAAATCAGGGGAGGGTTCGGCCGGGCGCCAATGTGTTTTCCACCTCGACACGCAATTTCGACAACCGCATCGGAGACGGAGCCCGGGTGTACCTGGGGTCGGCCGAGCTGGCCGCCGTCACGGCACTGAGGGCGGAACTTCCGACCCCTGCTGATTATTTCAACGTCTTCAACAGCAAAATAGTCCCGGACAGGGAGTCCGTCTACCGCTACCTTCAGTTCGACGAAATGCTCGATCTCAAACTGGAATATTGAAAAGCGGATGCATCCCCGAATCGAATCGGGGGGTGCTGAAGAGCCGCCCGCTCGCATGTCCCTATTGAAGAGGAGGCGCGGAATGTGTAATATGAAGATCGGGCCCCATGGAGAAGGAGATCGGTCGAATCATCCATTATTTTGCTAGAGTTGGTGTGGCTGTTTGTGAGATCACAGGGGGCCGGTTGGAGAGAGGAGACATCATCCGCATCTCCGGCCGCAGGACCGAGCTTTACCAGCAGGTGGATTCTCTGGAGGTGGACCATCGGGCCGTTCCCTCCGCCGACAGAGGGGTGAAGGTCGGGCTCAAGGTCAACGCCAGGGTCAGGCCCAATGACAGGGTTTTTAAATATGCGGACGATCCGGAGAAGATGAGCCGGATCTGACAAGGAGTTGTTCCATTGACGAAGGAAAAAAAGAGCACGGACGCCCGGAATGCTTCCTTTGATGCATGGAAGAAATCCTATGAAGAGGGCATGGCCAAATGTTCCATCGGAACGGAGCGCACCACCCTCAGCGGAAAGCGGAGCAATCCGCTCTACACGCCGCTTGATCTGCAGGATTTCGATTACGGGGAACGGCTGGGTCAGCCCGGTCAGTATCCCTATGCCAGGGGTGTGCACAGCACCATGTACCACGGCCGGCTGTGGACCATGCGCCAGTTCTCCGGCTTCGGGACGGCGGAGGACACCAACCGGCGCTATAAGTATCTTTTGTCGCACGGCCAGACCGGATTGAGTGTCGCCTTTCATCTTCCCACCCTGATGGGAATCGATTCCGATCACCCGCTGGCTCTGGGGGAAATTGGAAAATGCGGCGTGGCCATCGATTCATTGGCCGACATGGAGGTTCTGTTCGACGGGATTCCGCTGGACCGGATCACAACCTCCATGACCATCAACGCGCCGGCGGCCGTCCTGTGGGCCATGTACATCGCCGTCGCCGAAAAACAAAAGGTATCGCCCCGGGCTATTTCCGGGACCATTCAGAATGACATTTTAAAGGAATACATCGCTCAGAAAACGTTTATCTTTCCGCCTGCCCCGTCTATGAAACTGATCGTGGACACATTTGAGTACGGGACCCATGAAGTGCCGCGCTGGAACACCATCAGTATTTCCGGCTACCATATCCGGGAAGCAGGGTCCACCGCCGTGCAGGAGCTCGCTTTCACTCTGCGGGACGGCATCGAATATGTGGAATGGGCGCTGGAGAGGGGATTGGAGGTGGATGCGTTCGCCCCGCGGCTCTCCTACTTTTTTAATTCCCACAACGATTTTTTTGAAGAGATCGCCAAGTTTCGTGCCGCCCGAAGAATCTGGGCCGATGTCATGCGTAACCGCTTCGGCGCCAAAGATCACCGTTCCTGGCTGCTGCGTTTTCACACCCAGACGTCGGGCGTGGCGCTTATGGCGCAGCAGCCCTACAACAACGTGGTTCGGGTGGCCCTTCAGGCGCTGGCAGCCGTCCTTGGAGGAACGCAGTCGCTGCATACCAACTCCCTGGATGAAACCTACGCGCTGCCATCTGAAGAGGCGGTCACCATCGCCCTTCGCACCCAGCAGATCATCGCCCATGAAAGCGGAGTGGTGAACACCATCGATCCGTTGGGAGGGGCCTATTTTGTCGAAAAGCTGACGGAGGAAGTGGAGACTGAAGCCAGGGATTACATTCGAAAAATCGACGACATGGGCGGAATGGTCAAAGCGATCGAGATGGGATTTCCCCAGAGGGAGATCATCGACAGTGCATATGCGTATCAGAAGGCGGTGGAAAAGAAAGAAAAGATCATCGTCGGCGTCAATGCGTTCACTTCCGAGCACGATGAAATTCCGCTCCTCAATATTGATGACTCTGCGGCCCGGCAGCATCTGAACCGGCTGCAGGACGTCCGCCGGACTCGAAACGCCGCCCGGGTGAAAGCCCTCCTCTCAGATCTGAAAAAAGCGGCGGAGGATGAGGTCAACCTGATGCCTGTTATCCTGGACTGTGTCAAAAGCTACGCCACCCTGGGAGAAATCATCGGGACTCTCAAGGACGTTTACGGCGAATACGAAGAGCCCATTACCTTTTGAATGGAGGATGGCTGTGAAGAAAAAAATCAGAATACTGGTTGCCAAACCCGGACTGGACGGACACGACCGCGGGGCCAAAGTGATTTGCCGGGCTTTGCGGGATGCAGGGCATGAGGTGATCTACACGGGATTGAGGCGCACTCCGGATGAAATCGTCACTGCAGCTGTTCAGGAGGATGTGGATGTCATCGGCCTCAGCATCCTTTCGGGAGCCCACAATGTGCTTTTTCCCCGGATTCTCGAACTTCTCAGGAAGAATGAAGGAGCCGACATTCAGGTGATCGCCGGCGGCATCATTCCTGAGAAGGATATCCTCGAGCTGAAAAAAAAGGGAATAGCGGAAATCTTTCCGCCCGGGACCTCAACCGTGGATATTGTTGACTGGGTGGAAAAAAATGTCGGTGCCGGGGATTGATCGGACAGGATAAAATGCTTGACATTAACCTTCCGATTTTATAGAAAAGAGACTGTATCCCACATAAAAAAATGAATATCAACAAGCATTTATCCATATTTATCGTCCCTCACCACGGGGGAAAGCAGAAGACCATCTTCCTGTCGAAGAAAAAAATCAAGACCATTCTGGGAATATCGATCACTGCCGTGCTCGCTTTGGCATTCATTCTGATGGACTATTTCTCCCTTGATGTCACCCGGAAGAAGTACAAGACCCTTGTCGGGGAAAATGCACAGATGTTGACCAGGGTTTCAGATTACAAGAGCCATATCGAAAAACAGGACCTGACCATTATCCGCATGCAGGAATATGTGCGCAAGCTGAATGTGATGGCCGGCTTAAAAAGCCCTGATGATCTGCGGGCCGTCGGTGGAGTCGGCAGCGGACCGGACAGCGGGCAGAGCATTGTTCCGGCCGTCCCGTCAAAGAGTTTCGACATCAACCGGCTGGAAAATCTGGAACAGACGGCAAATCTTGTCGAACAGAACCTGTCCTCCATCCTGGCCCACTACCAGAGCGAGAGCCAAAAGCTGGCCTCCACGCCCTCCATCTGGCCGACGAGAGGATACTGGTCGGAAAGATACGGCATGCGGGATGACCCGTTCACCGGCAAGAGGGCCATGCACTGGGGGATCGACGTCGCCACCAATGTCGGTAATCCCATCTGGGCTTCTGCGGCCGGCCGGGTTATCTCCTGCAGTTACGGAAAAACCGGCGGAAACACCATCATGATCAATCACGGGGGCGGTATCACCACGGTTTACTGCCACCTCAGCGAATACAAGGTCAAACCCGGGCAGAAGATAAATCGGGGAGACATTATCGGACTTGTGGGCAGGACGGGGAAAGCCACCGGACCTCATCTCCACTATGAGGTTCATGTCAACGGTGTGCGGAAGAACCCGATCCTTTACATCCTGGAAGAATAGTATTTCGGTCTTGTTTCACACCCATTGAACAGTGCTTTTGTCCGTGTCTAGATTGGTGCTTCATTTCATTCCTCTCTAAGCCTTTTATCTATCTGTTTGGTGAATTTCATCCGGAATCAGTTATTGCAGAAGGAATGCGTGTCTGCGTACAGAACGAGTGACCGATTTAATAAAAAAAATACAGACTGAAAAAAAGATGCCTGTCCCCAATTAATGGAGCTGTTGGCCGGGGAGGAGGCGGGCGCCGAGGGTGTAGGCACGGGCGTCCATCGCTTTTTTCCCTTCGGGCTGAATGGTTTCGATGAGGAAACGGGTGTTTCCGCCGCAGGCGATCTCGAGTCCTTCCCGGCTGACGGCCGTGATGACTCCGGGATCTCCTTCTCCTTTTGCGGGCACAACCCTTCCTTTGATGATCTTCAGGCGGGTCTTCTTATAAAAACAGAAGGAGGAGGGCCAGGGCGTAAAAGCTCGAATCTGATTGGCGATCCGCTCAGCGCTCCTGTTCCAGTCAATCCGTCCGTCCTCTTTTTTGATGAGAGGGGCATAGGTCGCCTCATCATGGTTCTGAGGACGGGGTTTGATGGAGTCGATGGAGGCGATGGTGCGGATGAGAAGCCGCGTCCCGATCACCGTCAGCCGCTTTTCAAGCTCATCCGCATTCTCATGGGGGAGAATGGGAGTCGCCTCCATGTCATAGATATCTCCCTCATCCATTCCGGCGTTCAACTCGAACAGGGTGACCCCCGTCTTCACTTCTCCATTCAGCAGGGCCCACTGCACGGGGGAGGCTCCCCTGTAGCGGGGAAGAAGGGAGTAGTGGATGTTGAGGGAGTTGTAGCGGGGCAGGAAAATGACGCTGTCAGGCATGATCTGGCCGTAGGCTGCGACCACGTTAAGGTCAGGAGCGGCCGTCTTCAATCGTTCGAGAGCTTCCTCATCCTTCCGGATGCGTCGGGGCTGGCAGGTTGGAATCCCCAACTCATCGGCGAACCGCTTCACCGGTGATTCCGTCGTTTCTTTTCCCCTCCCTGACGGCCTGTCGGGCTGGGTGAATATCAAGGGAATTTTATGTCCGGCGTCGAGCAGAGCCTGAAGATACGGCAGAGCATTGGCGGGGCTGCCGAAAAAAACGATGTTCAAGCCTGTGCTCCTTTTTCCTTTTCCTTGCGGATCTTGCTTTTGATGAGCTTCCGTTTAAGCGGAGACAGATAGTCGATGAACAGTTTGCCCTCCAGATGGTCGATTTCATGACAGAGGGCGCGGGCCATGTAATCGCTCGCGTTGATGATTTTTTCGCGGCCTTCCGGATCGAGACCTTTGACCACAACACGAACAGGACGGAGAACTTTCTCGTTGACGCCCGGCACGGACAGGCAGCCCTCAACATCCAGGACTTCTCCCTCCGAGTCGACGATTTCAGGGTTGATGAGGACGACCAGTTCATCGGGATTCCTCCCGACCGACAAATCAACGGTGATCAGCCTGATACTCTGTCCGACCTGGGGAGCTGCCAGACCGATTCCCGGAGCGCTGTGCATGGTCTCCACCATGGACGCGGCCAGCAATTTGATGTCTTCCGTGATTTCCTCGACGGTCACCGCTTTTTTTTTGAGAACCTTTTCTCCTAAGGTCAATATTTCCATTAGGGCCATGTGATAAAACTCTCCTGAAAACTTGTATCTCTATGTGAAAGAACCTCTTATTTTAGGTGAAAAAACAGTCTGGCGCAAGAAGGGATCAGTTCAAAGATCTGTTCAAGAGAGAAAAGGAGAAGCGGATTGTTTTGAAAAGTCGATTCAAATGATCCGAAAGTCGAAACTTCGACGGTCTGTGTTTATCCGTTCGGCCCCTGAGCCGGGTGAGAACGGCCTGATTAACCGGGCAGCCCCTTGTACCGGATCATGCGGTTGTTTTCGAGCTGCTGCATGAAGAACTGAAGCCTGTCGAAAAGAGGTTCGATGGACTCACCAAAATGTTGTTTGAGTTTTTCTCCCAGCTCCCTGACGCTCGTCCGCCCGTCGCAGTTTTCGATGATGAAACTGCCGATGGCGTCCAGCTTGAGTTTGTAGTTGGGACGAATAAGACGGGGAAGAACATGGCGCTTAAAAAAGGGATGGTTGTACTTCGGTTTGAGAAGCACAACCATCCCGTCGCCCGAATGTTCCCATTCGCGGACCACTTCGGGCACAAGATCGAGCCAGTTGAGAGCGGGCGGCCGCCCCTTACTCTTTTTCGTACTCACCGCTCAATAGAAACTTCTTGTAGGGCAGATAGATCAGGATGAAACCAAGGATCAGGAAAATGAGCAGTCCCAGCCAGGGCTCGTTCAGCGATTTCGGCAGAACCACCTTGGCGCCTTTCAGGGCTGCGGTCATTATTCCCATCAAGGCCTGCCCGGCGATCAATCCCGAGGCCAGAAGCAGGCCGGTATTTTCAATGACTTCTTTCCCCTTTGGTGTCGCCTTCTTTTTAACGGCACGGCCGGTAAGATACCATTTGAGAAGCCCTCCTAAAAAGATGCAGGCCGTGGCCCGGAACGGGAGGTACATGCCCACGGCGATCAGCATGGGAGAGGGGGAGCCGATCAGGATGAGGACGGCGGCCAGCAGCATTCCTGCTATGACAAGGGGCCAGGCCATCTCGCCGCCGATGATCCCTTTGGCCATGGCGGCCATGAGTCCTGCCTGGGGCGCCGGCAGAGTTTCCGAACCGATCCCGATGTTGTTGTGAAGGAGCTGCAGAGAAAAAGTGAGTGTCAGCGCGGCGGCGACGACCCCGACCAGTCCTCCGATCTGCATTCGCCAGGGAGTGCCGCCCAAAATATGACCTACTTTCCAGTCCTGGATCATATCGCCGGCCACGCCGGCCACACAGCAGACTACGGCGGCCACCCCCAGAACGGCCGCGATGCCTTCATTGCCTTTTTGACCGAGGATAACCATCATGAGAGCGGCGATGAGGAGTGTCGTCAGGGTGAGCCCTGACATGGGGTTGGAGGAAGATCCGATGATTCCGACCAGGTATCCGGAGACGGCGGCGAAGAGAAGTCCCATGATGATCATCACCACAGCGGAAACAAGGGCGGACCCGATGTTTTTGGTGAAGACGTTATAAAGAATGATCATGGGGATGATCATGGCGATAATGGCGGTGATGATGGCCGGGAACGGGAGGTCCTTGTCCGTGCGAAGCGTATCCGTCGCTCCTTCGGAACGGGCTTTTTTGACGTCCGTGATGGAGCGTCCGATGCCGGCAGCGAGGCTCTTCCGCATTTTGAACAGGGTGTAAAAAGCACCCACAAGCATGGCGCCGACGGCGATGGGTTTGATCTGGGCGTCATAGGCGGATTTGGCGATGTCCGTCCAGTCTCCTACACCCGAACTGACCATCTGACCCAGGTCGCCGCTGATGAACAGCAGAATGGGCATCATGACCAACCAGCCGAGCACACCCCCTGAGAAAGTCAGGGCCGCCAGCTTAGGACCGATGATGTAGCCGACACCCGCCAGGGCGGCGTTGGCGGCCGGCGATTCGATAAACATCCGGCCTTGAATGGGATCAGATTTTTGAAGGAGGTTGTTATCGCCGTCCAGATAGGAAATCCTGGACAGTCCCGGGATTTTAAAAACACCCTGGGCATAGGGTTTGATGACCCGGATACCGTTTTCACTTGTGAAAAATTCGAACAGGCCGCCCAATCCCATGGCCCAGAACATGTATCCGGCGCTGGACCCGGCTTTCTGCCCCGTCTTGACCATTTCGGCGCAGGCCACACTCTCGGGAAATGGCAGGTCGGCGTCTTCAACCAGGGTTCGGCGGACCAGAATGATCAGAAAAACACCGAGAATACCGCCGACAAGCATCAGCATGGAGGATTTGAACAGGTCAAATCTCTCCCAGACGCCCGTAAAAATGAAGGCGGGAATGGTGAAGATGGCTCCCGCGGCCAGGGCTTCCCCGACCGCTCCCGTTGTACGGGCCAGGTTTTCTTCAAGAATCGTGCCTTTCAGGGGACGGAGAACGGCCATGGCGATCACCGCGGCAGGGAATGTCGCAGCCACGGTCATTCCGGCCATCAGCCCGAGATAGGCGTTGGCTGCTCCGAGTACGACGGCCATGATGATGCCGAGAAAGATGGCTTTGAAGGAAATCTCCTTCATGGCGATTTCGGGTGGAACATAGGGTTTGTAGGAAGGATCGCTCATCACTACCTCCTTCGAACGACGGATCGAATTTTTTTGAATATATATGTCCGTCATTTAAAATGCAAGGGAAATGTCGCCCACCGCTAATTTATTAATTTATTGTTGCTTGGATGCCTTATTTATGATAAAAATCAGCTGTGGAATCGGTAGAGAGACGGAAAAACGAATGAGTCTAGTGAGTTGGTTCAAAGACAAGCTGCTGTGTGATCTGGCGATCGATCTCGGAACGGTCAACACCCTCATCTGTTTGAAGGGAAAAGGAATCATCGTCCAGGAACCCTCCATCGTTGCTGTCAACAGGCAGACGGGTAAAGTGGAAGCGGTCGGCAAACGGGCCAAGGAAATGCTGGGGAAAACCCCGCAGAATATTCTCACCATCAAACCCATGCGGGACGGTGTCATCGCCGATTTTGAGGTCGCCGAAAAGATGCTCGATTATTTCATTAAAAAGGCGACAAACAACCGGAATATTTTTCTCAGGCCCCGCATCGTCATCGGTATTCCGACAGGCATCACCCAGGTCGAGCGGCGGGCCGTCAAGGACGTGGCCATGAGGGCCAAGGCGTCGGACGTTTTTCTTGTCGAACAGCCCATGGCCGCCGCTGTGGGAGCCGGCCTCCCGATTTCGGAACCGACAGGCAATATGATCGTGGACATCGGCGGGGGGACAACGGACATCGCCGTCATTTCGCTGGACGGAATCGTCTTCAATCATTCCATTCGCATCGCCGGCAATGAGATGGATGAGGCCATCATTCAGTACATCAAGAAAAAGTACAACCTGCTGCTCGGTGAAAAGAGTGCCGAGAACATCAAAATGCAGATCGGTTCCGCCTATCCTCTGGATGAGCCCATGACGATGGAAATCAAGGGGCGTGACCTGCGTGAAGGCCTCCCCAAAACCATCGTGGTTGACGACCAGGAGATCCGTGAAGCCCTGGAAGATGTTGTCTCCTCCATCATCAACGCCGTTAGGATCGCTCTGGAAAAAACCCCTCCCGAGCTCTCAGCAGATATCATCGACCGGGGAGTGGTCATCACCGGCGGCGGCGCGATGCTGAAAAACATGGACAAGCGGCTGCGGGTGGAAACTCAACTTCCGGTCTTCATCACGGATGATCCCTTGACGACCGTGGTTCTGGGGGCAGGGATCATGTTGGACGATATCGATCTTTTGAAAAAAATCTCTTTGATCTGATTGACCATTGAATGAGCATTCAGGAAAAAAAAACAAAGCGTTTGTTGTTCTGAGCCTTCTCCTTTTTATTCAGATCATTCTGATCTCCCTTCAGGTCCCTCTCGGGGATGAATCCAACTATTTTAAAAAAACGGTTTCCGCCCTCACGACACCCGTCAAACACGGTGTTTCCGCCATCATCCGGGGTGTCGGCTCCTTCTGGGATCACTACTTTTCCTTTCGCTTCCGGACGCGTGAATACGCCCTCATAAGCGACCGGCTTCTCCTGCTGAAACAGGAAAACCTGTTTCTTAAAAATCGACTGAAGAAATTTGAAAGCGAAGAGGAGATTCGGGAATCCCTTCTGCACCTGTATCCCAATCTTCTCATCGTCCGGGTAATCGGTCTGGATCTCAACAACTCCTTCCGTTCACTGATCATCGACAGAGGTACTCTGGATGGGATCCGGAAGGATATGGTTGTCCTGGATAAGAACGGCTATCTCGTCGGCCGAATCCTGCGTCCACTGTCATTCAAGGAATCACGGGTGCAGCTCATCACGGATACGGAATGGGGAATCGGGGCAACGACGGAGAATTCGGACATGTTTGGAATATTGAGCGGCGACGGAGAGGGACGCTGCGATCTCAAGTATATCCTTAATACCGCTCCGGACATCGAACTGGGTCAGATGATCATCACCTCCGGACAGGATGAAGTGTTTCCGAAAAATATACCGATCGGGCGGATCACTCAAGTTGATCAGACCGAAATGCTTCACAAACGGATAAAAGTTTTGCCGTTTTTTCGATTCAGAGATATAGGCCGACTGGTCGTGATCACCGATGACCTGAAGGACTTTTACTGAGAGGGATGAGACCGGACATGTAACATGAGGGACATCACAAGAGCCGCCGCAGCGCTGTGTTTCGCCTTCGTCTGCCTCACACTGCTCGAGCGTTTCAACCCGGCCGCCGTGCATGTCATCAATGTTCTGAGCCTTGTCGTTTTTTATTTTGCCATACGCAAGGATGAGGTGTTCTGCGCCGTATTGGGGATGTTCTGCGGTCTGATTCAGGATTCTTTATCCATGGGTGTGTTCGGTGTATCCGGAATAGCCAAAACCCTCTCCGGATTCGCTGCAGGTTTCATCGCCCGCCGGATCAATGTCCTCAGCATCCGCCGCAATTTTCTTTTCATCTTTTTTCTGACGACGTTTGAGCTGGTCATCTGGGCTCTTCTTCATGCCTTTCTTTTTTCCGACACCATTCCTTCGGGGCGGGGGCTGATCTTTTTTCAGCCTCTCGGCACAGCCTTCTGCGGCAGCCTTTTGATCCACCTCATCAACACGATTCAGAAATCCTTTGGAATAGGGCGGGATTAGCCGATGAAGGTCCTTTATGATGATTTGTCCACCCTGTTTCGCCGGACGAAACTGGTACGCATCGCCGTTCTGTTTCTCTTTGTCGTCCTTCTCTTTTTTCTCTGGAAAATGCAGATCATCGAACACCGGAAATACTGGGCGCGTTCCGAGTCCAACCGCATCCGGCAAATTATTATCCCTGCGCCGCGCGGGCTGATCAAAGATCGAAACGGGGAGATCCTGGCTGAAAACATCACCTCTTTCCGGGTGTCGC
>JAHIPL010000142.1 GCA_018894615.1 Acidobacteriota bacterium
CGGCCGTTGGTCATGGTCAGCCCCGCGCAGTAGTTGAAGTACTTCATGTTGAGTCGGAAAGAGCCGTCCTCTTTCAAGTCCATCAGTTCCTTCAGGATGAGATCCCTGTAGCGCGGTTCGCCGTACGGGGCCAGCCCCATCACCTTGTACTCTCCGGAATTGACCCTGAATCCCGTGTAGTAGGTGAAGGCGGAGTACAGGAGGCCGAGGGAGTGGGGGAAACGGATCTCGGCGTCGATGGACAAGCGGCTGCCTTTTCCCCGGCCGTAACTGGCTGTCGCCCATTCCCCGACACCGTCGATGGTCAGAAAGGCCGCTTCCTCAAAGGGGGAAGGGAAAAATGCGGAAGCGGCATGGGATTCATGGTGTTCGGGGAAAATGATCGGGCCATCGAAATCAAGCTCCTTTTCGATGGAAGTCTTTATCCACAATTTCCGTTTGATCCAGAGAGGAATGGCCTTGATGAAGGATCGGATGCCCATCGGCGCATAGCTCAGATAGGTTTCAAGCAGACGTTCGAATTTGATGAAGGGCTTGTCATAGAAGGCGATGTAGTCCAGGTCCTTTCCGCTCAATCCCCGGCTTTCGAGACAGTACCGGATGGCATTGGAGGGGAAGGAAAAATCATGTTTTTTCCGTGTGAACCTCTCTTCCTGGGCCGCGGCCGTGATCTTTCCGTCGCTGACGAGACAGGCGGCGCTGTCGTGATAAAAGGCCGATATCCCGAGAATATTCATTTGTTCCAATCCAGGACTGTCGTTAAAGAGATGAATCAGGCGCTATTATACTGAATCTCCAAGTTTAGGGAAAGAAAATGTCTTATATTTTCCGGTGCAAGTGGAAATCGTCTCGGGTCAAGGAAAGTGGTTTTCTTGATTAATTCCCGTGCAAAACTTATAATTCCCCGCGACTTTCGACCGAGGAGGACCGAAACAATGATCAAGCGGTATTCCATTTCAGGCCCGGGTTTCATTCTGATGGCGGCTGTTTTGCTGCTTTGGGCGGGATGCGGGTCCGGAAAAATCCCCTCCGAAGTCCCCCCGTTTCAGGTCACGGACGGCACCATTCAGCTGGCCGTCCTTTATCCGTCGATGGGAAGCCTGACCTCCCTGATCGAGCTCCGCAGCGAAGGACTCCTGAACATCGACAACCTGCTGGTCACGGGATACTACCACAGGGACGAAAAAACGGATTACAAGCAGTCCATGGACCTCGTCCGGGAACAAAAAATCAACTGGATCCGGTTTTCAGAACTGGAAGGAGAGCTGACAGGAGACAATCTGTTTCAAATCAATCCTCTGACCCCGGTCTTTGAAAAGATATTTCTGGAATCGGACGGCATCATCTTTTTCGGGGGCGCCGACATCCCCCCCTCAATCTATGGCGAAAAGACACGGCTTCTCTCCTCGGTCACAACCACCGTCCGCAGTTATCTGGAAACGTCCCTTGTCTTTCATCTCCTCGGCGGCAGTCAGAATCCCTCTCAGCCCGCCCTTCTTGAAACCGATTACGACTTTCCGGTCCTGGGAATCTGCCTCGGCTGCCAGACCATCAATGTCGGCACGGGCGGCTCCCTGGTGCAGGACATCCCCTCCGAGGTCTACGGCCTGACGTCATACGAGGAAGTTGCCGCACTGGGGCGGGAACACTGGCACACCAACCCCTGGGCCCGCATCCATCCCGAGAAGAACCTGCTGCCCTACAATCTTCATCCCATCCTTCTTCAGAATGAGGGAAAATTTGTTCAGGAAATGGGCATGGCTGCTTCCGACACCCCGACCATCATGAGCGCTCACCATCAGATGGCCGGGCGGATAGGTAAGGGTTTGAAAGTGATCGCCACGTCGCTGGACGGCAGGGTGCCGGAGGCCCTGGAGCATGAACGCTTCCCCTCAGTCCTCGGCGTGCAGTTCCATCCCGAGTTTTCGATGCTCTGGAACCAGGAACGCAAGTTCAGGATCGCTCCCGATGATGTCGAGGAAACGACCGCCCGGGCCATTCTGGAGAAGACTCCGGCCAGCATGCCCTTCCATCAAAAAATTTGGGCCTGGTTCGCCGAGTCCCTCTATAAAAGCCAATTGGGCAAATAGGCGAGGGGCTTGATGCTCTCAAGTGTTCGGCGGTTGGGCTAAATCCCCCTTCTGGAAAATATCCTTCCCGCGGCCAGGCAGCTTCTCGGCATATAAACGGTTTTTACTCAAAAACCGACTGCAGGACGGCCACGATGTCCAGGGCGTATTCAACCTGGGTGAGGGGGATGCTTTTGTCTTTGGAGATCGTTGTGAATCGGCCGTCCTTGTTGCTGTCCGCCGTGATGATGATGAAGTCGGCGAAGGGAGCCACGGCATCGATCATTTTTTCATTGTCGCTTCCGGGAGCTCCTCGTTTGGACGCGCCTCCGGCATGAATGGCGATGATGAAGATGTTGTTCTGCTTGCAGTGATCGACGACGTTTTTCAACCGTGACACCTCGCTGTCCACCGTCAATCCGCTGGCTCCCATGCCCTTCAGGCTGGCGCCTATGGCGAAGATGACGGTTTTGTAGGGTGTCCCCTGCGGGAACTTATCCATATCGGTGTACACTTCGGCGTGGAAGCCCTCGCCTGATTCCTGCCCGCCGAGCCCCGTACCGGTCTTCAAGAGAGCGGGGGTGGGAACGTCGCAGTAGTCGAATTTGATCCCCGCCTCCTCCATGATGATGTTGAGGGTCGTCACATCCGGACTCTGACCGGCAGAGGTGGTCAGGACGGGAAGCAGAGCCTTTGGAATATCCGTGCCCTGTCCGGCGGAAAGAAGTGAAGCCGCGCCGCATATGAGCAGAAAAACCATAACAAACCGGTTATATCTTTTCATCAGTCCTCCAAATGAACAATTGAATCCTCTTTATCATAAAAAAAAAATAGCTTTTGGCAAGACATTTCTTGAAAGTAACGTCCGCTGACATCCTTATCGCTTTTTTGCGGCTTGAGCTTCTCGTTAGCGACAATGGCTTTTTTCCACTCTTCCGGATAGACGATCCGGCCCGTACGGCGCGTTTCGGGATTGTACATGCGGAAATGATTGTACTTGACCAGAAGTGCATCTCCCAGGTCCCACCAGGCCTGAATAAGGCTCTCGGCGTGAGTGACCCATGTGTCTGTCAGAAACCGGAGGGCCTTTTCCGGATCCCCGGCGTAGATTTCAGCCGCCAGCCTGTCGAAATGAGGGATTCTTTCAATGGCTTCCGATTCCCAGCGAACCTGTTCGGTACGGACATCCTCAAGAGCGTGGATATACATGACCTGGGTGTGAAAATCGACGTAATCAAAGGCCCAACGGGCGGATTTTCGGTTGAAAACAAAATGGTCCCCGATCCCGAAGGATTCCGGCAGCCGGGTCATGCCGGCATACAGGGGGATAAAACAGGAGGTGTCCTGTGAGCCGAAAGACACCCAGACGAGCCCTCCGATAGGATCGGGCAGCCAGTCCCGGCTCTGGGTCAGAGTGGTGTATTCCACAGTGGGTACGCTGATGCAGCGGGGGCCGTTGTAGGATTCCCCCTCCAGCTGGAAGGAACTGAAATAGTTGGGATTCTTGAAGGGGCCGCCCAGGATCCCGCGGGCCGGATCGTATTCCGTCCCCTGATACTTGTCCCTCGTCATGGCCATAACGGCGGAAACG
>JAHIPL010000143.1 GCA_018894615.1 Acidobacteriota bacterium
CCCGTCCTTCGCAACATCGATGTGAATGGTGTCGCCTTCTTCAAATTCTCCCTCGAGGAGTTTCAGGGCCAGTGGATTCTGGATTTCCTGCTGAATGGTCCGTTTGAGAGGCCTGGCCCCGTAAACCGGGTCGTACCCCTTCTCAACAATGAGATCCCGCACCTGCGGACTGAGGGTGATGGTCAGCTTTTTCGCCTCCAGCCTCTTCCCCAGTTCCACCATTTGCAGATCCACGATACGGGCGATGACATCCCGGGGGAGGGAACGGAAGATGATGATTTCATCCACCCGGTTCAAAAACTCCGGACGAAAGTGCACCTCCAGGCTTTTTTTCACTTCCTTCCGCATGGTCTCATAATCCATCCCGAATTCCCTGATGGACTGACCGGCCAGGTTGGACGTCATGATGATGAGGGTGTTCTTGAAATCGATGGTGCGTCCCTTGCCGTCCGTGAGCCGTCCGTCATCCAGGATCTGCAGAAGAATGTTGAGGACATCGGAGTGGGCCTTTTCGATTTCATCCAGAAGGAGGATGGTGTAGGGGCGGCGCTTGACGGCTTCGGTCAGCTGTCCCCCCTCTTCATATCCGACATATCCGGGCGGGGCGCCGATGAGCCGCGCGACCGAATGTTTTTCCATGTATTCCGACATGTCCAGCCGCACCATGGCTCTCTCGTCATCGAAGAGGAACTCAGCGAGGGCGCGGGCCAGTTCGGTTTTGCCGACACCCGTCGGTCCGAGAAAGAGGAAAGATCCCAGGGGCCGGGAGGCGTCCTGGATTCCGGCCCGGGCCCGGCGGATGGTGTGGGAGACGGCCTGAATGGCCTCCTCCTGCCCGATCACCCGGCGGCCCAATTCCTCTTCCATGCGGATGAGGCGTTCGGTTTCGCCTTCCAGCATCTTGGAAACGGGAATGCCCGTCCACCGGGAGACGATAGCGGCGATGTCTTCCTCATCCACCTCTTCCTTGAGCATCTTGTCCGTTTTCTGAATGTCGGCCAACCGGGCGGAAACCTCCTCCGTTTTTTTCTGGAGCGCGATTTTGGTGCCGTGACGGATCTCCGCCACTTTGCCCAGATCTCCCCGACGTTCCGCGTTCTGCTCTTCGACCCGGAGAATGTCCATCTCTTCCTTGAGGCGTTTCATTTCCTCGATCAAGTCCTTCTCCCGCCGCCAGCGGACCTTCAGGCCGTCGCTCTTCTCCTTGAGGTCGGCCAGTTCCCTTTGAATGACGTCCATCTTTTCTTTGGCGGTCTTGTCCTTTTCCTTCTTCAGGGCCTGTCGTTCGATCTCGAGCTGAATGATCCTCCGCTCCAGTTCGTCGATCTCTTCCGGCATGCTGTCGATCTCGATCCGGATGCGGCTGGCCGCCTCGTCCATGAGGTCCACGGCCTTGTCCGGAAGCTGCCGGCCTGTAATATACCTATCGGAGAGAGTGGCGGCGGCGATGATGGCCGGGTCCGTGATGTCCACCCCGTGAAACACCTCGTATTTTTCCTTGAGCCCCCTCAGAATGGAGATGGTCTCCTCGACGGTCGGTTCCTTGACATACACCTGCTGAAAGCGCCGTTCCAGAGCGGCATCCTTTTCAATGTATTTCTTGTACTCGTTGAGGGTTGTGGCCCCGACACAGCGGAGTTCCCCACGGGCCAGCGGAGGTTTGAGCATGTTGGATGCATCGATCGCTCCTTCAGCCGCTCCGGCCCCGATGATGGTGTGCAGCTCATCGATGAAAAGGATGATCTCCCCCTCCGATTCCCTGATTTCCCTGAGAACGGCTTTCAGGCGGTCCTCGAACTCCCCCCTGAATTTGGCCCCGGCGATGAGTGAACCGATATCCAGGGCCACCAGGCGTTTGTTTTTAAGCGACAGCGGCACATCCCCGTTGGCGATGCGCTGGGCCAGGCCTTCGACGATGGCCGTCTTCCCCACGCCCGCTTCCCCGATCAGAACCGGATTGTTCTTGGTCCTGCGGGACAGCACCTGAATCAGACGGCGGATTTCCTCTTCCCGGCCGATGACCGGATCCAGACGACCCCGACGGGCCCTGTCGGTGAGATCCTGGGCGTAGCGTTTCAACACCTGATACTTCCCTTCGGGCTCCTGATCGGTGACACGCTGGTTTCCCCGAATCCCGGCCAGGGCCTGAAGGAAGACATCTTCATTTATGCCGTGCCTGCGAAGAACAGCTGCCGCATCCGTTTCGGGGGCCTTGAGCATGGCCAGCAGCAGATGTTCGGTCGAAATGTATTCATCCTTGAGATTGTCCGCCTCCTTTTGGGCCCCGGCCATGATCTGTTTCAGATCGTTGGACGAGTAAACATCCCCCGCTCCTTCGATCTTCGGCTGTTTTTCCAGCACATTCTTCAGATCGGCCGTCATTTCTTTCGGATTGGCTCCGATTTTGAGCAGGACGGTCGGCACCACATTGTCCTCCTGTCCCAGAAAGGACAAAAGAAGGTGGGCCGGCCGGATTTCCCTGTGCCCCAGTCCCTCGGCCAGGGACTGCGCCTGCTGAAAAGCCTCCTGCGACATCAGCGTGAAGCGATCCCACTTCATGTCTACTCCTTTGATCCGCCGGTCTTCAGCCCGGTCAGCGAAGGGGGTCGTCTTTTGCCGCCCCGGCACGGATTCCGGCTTATTGTTTCGATCTTCGAATGATAATACAGAAAATAAGCCGTTTCAAGGGACTCCCCCTCAATAAAAAAAGTTCAATATTTAATCTTGACAAATGGATAAAAATGGGTATTTTTTCACTTGGGAGAATACGATGGAAGAAATTGAAATCAACAGCTGGCTGACACTGGACGCAATTAAAAACGAAGCGGAAATCATCGAAACCGTAGGAGACCTTCAATCGGGACACTGCCAGTCCGTTTTCTGCGTCATCGAAGATGATCACATGGAACTGTGCTACATGGACACCGAATCCAATTTCCTCCGCACTTACGACGATAAAGATGAGTTCGGACTGGCCCTCGAAACACGCAAGGAGGATGTGGGGGAATCCGCCTTTGATGAAGACGTCGTATTTGACAAGGATTTCGACGACAGCTCGGATGATGAAGACGAGGATTTTTCCGACAGCGACGACGATTTCTAATCCCTGCCTGTTTTCAGTTTTTCCTGCAGCGCATAAAGCCGGTTCAATGCTTCAAGAGGCGTCATGGCGGATAGATCCATTCCGGTCAGTTCCATCCTAATCTCTTTGAAGAGCGTTCGCTCCTTATCCTCATCAAAAAGAAGAAGCTGCGATTTATTCCGCTTGTCTTCCGTCCGGTAAGCGATGCGCGGCTGTCCGGAATCATCCAGTTCCTTTTTTTCCAGATTGAAGAGGATTTCACGCGCCCGTTCGATCACCCTCTGCGGAATCCCGGCCAGCTTGGCCACATGGATCCCATAGCTCTGATCCGAAGGCCCCGGCACGATTTTACGAAGAAAGACAATTTCTTCCTGCTGTTCTCTGACCGACACATGCAGATTTTTGATCCGGCCCATGGTCAGCGAAAGTTCGGTCAGTTCGTGGTAGTGGGTGGCGAAGAGCGTTTTGGCACGTACGGGCTCATGATCATGCAGATACTCGGCCACGGCCCAGGCGATGCTCAGACCGTCGAATGTGCTGGTGCCCCTGCCGATTTCATCCAGGAGGATAAGGCTCTTTGGGGTGGCGTTGTTCAGAATATTGGCCGTCTCCAGCATTTCAACCATAAAGGTGGAGTGTCCGATACTGAGAAAATCCATAGCACCGATGCGGGTGAAGATGCGGTCCACTATTCCGACCTCGGCTGACTCGGCCGGCACAAAGGATCCCATCTGGGCCAGAATGCAGATGAGAGCCACCTGGCGCAGAAAGGTCGACTTGCCTCCCATATTGGGCCCTGTCACGATCTGGATCTGGTTGTCCTTCTGATCCAGATAGGTGTCGTTGGGAATGAACGGCTCATCGTTCAGGTATTCGATGACGGGGTGCCGCCCGTTTCGAATGTCGATGCGGTCCCCGCCGTCGACCAGAGGACGCCTGTAGTTCCTCTGAGCGGAAATCTCGGCCAGTCCGGACAGAACATCGAGGCGGGACAAGCGGGCGGCGATGGCCTGAAGCCGCTCATTCTCCTTCCCGATACCGGCGCGGATTTCCAGAAACAGTTTATGTTCCAGCTCTCCGATGCGCTCCTCGGCATGAAGGACCTTTTGTTCGTATTCCTTGAGCTCGGGGGTGATGAAACGCTCGGCGTTCACCAGCGTCTGCTTGCGCATGTAATGTTCGGGCACTTGAGCCAGATGGGATTTGGTGATTTCAATGTAGTACCCGAACACCTTGTTGTATTTGACCTTCAGAGTGGAGATACCCGTCTGTTCCCGTTCCTTTTTTTCCAGTTCAGTGATAAAAGTTTTCCCCGAGCGGCTGATATTCCGCAGTTCATCCAGTTCGGAGTTGAATCCATCGGCGATCAAACCTCCCTCGGTCAAAAGAATCGCCGGTTCCTCCCGGATGGAACTCTGGATAAATTCGATGAGATCAGGGGCACTGTCCCAGTCATCCCGAAGATCCTCCAGATCCGGAGACGAGAAGGCGTCCAGAATTTTCCGGATGTCACACAGCGGCTGAAGAGATTTTCTCAGCGCGACCAGATCCCGGGCATTGGCGGCGGACAAGGCGATCTTCCCGGTCAGACGCCCCAGATCGGAGATCCCTTTCAGCCGCTCCCGCAGATCCCGTCTCTCGATGGTTCTTTCCAGAAGATCCTGAACCGCATCCTGACGCCTGTGAACGACATCTCCGTCCAGCAGCGGATGAAGGAGCCAATACCGGAGAAGCCGCCCCCCCATCGCGGTAACAGTGGCATCGATCACATCCAGAAAAGATCCTCTGCTTCGTCCGTCCCTGAGGTTTCGAACCAGCTCGAGATTCCGAATGCTGGAGGCGTCGAGCGTCATGTAGCGGTGGGAGTGAATGTAAGAGATATGGCGAATGAAAGAGAGGGAATCCTTTCGCAGCGTTTTCAGATAATAGAGGAGCGCTCCGGCGGCGCGGACAGCCAGGTCCTTCCCTTCCAGGCCGAAACCGGACAGGGATGACACGCGGAAATGGCCCAGGAGCTCGTTTCGGGCCTGGATCTCATCGAAAGTCCAGTCCTCCTGACCGCTCATCAGCCCGTTCCAGTCGTTATCCAGAGAGAGGGCCCGACGGATGGAATTCTCCTGATCCTGAGGATAGAGGATCTCCCGGGGAAAGCTTCGAAACAATTCGTCGGACAGGTTCTTCCGGTCCACCTCGTCACTCTGCATGGCCTCGATGTCGCCATTGGCCAGGTCGATGAGCGCTAAACCCCAATCTTCTTTGTTGAGGTAGATCCCGGCGACGGTGCTGCCTTCCTTCCCGTCCTGCAGCTCCAACTCCACCGCCGTTCCCGGAGTGAGAATTTTGACCACATCTCTTTTCACCACACCCGTCGCCTGCTTGGGATCCTCCACCTGCTCGCAGATGGCGACCTTGAAACCCTTTTTCAGAAGGCGGGCCAGATAGGTGTCGGCCGCATGGTAGGGAACTCCGCACATGGGGACCTTCTGCCGGGTGGTCAGGGTGATTTCCATGGCGGCCGAAGCGGTCTTGGCGTCCTCATAAAACATCTCATAAAAATCGCCCAGACGGAAAAAGAGGAGCGCGTCTTTGTGCTGCTCCTTGATACGCAGGTACTGCTCCATCATGGGGGTGGATTTTATTTCAGACATCGTGAATTACTATACTGTCGGGAGACCCTTAATTCAAGTCCCATCCGGATGGAACTTCGCCCTTTTTTTTTGACCAGCCCGAATCCAAAGGCGCTTGCGTGTCTCCGTCAATTCATGTATAAAGACTGGCATGAACGGCCCGAATATCCTGACCCTGTTCCGCATTCTGCTCATTCCGGTTCTTGTCGTTTTTCTTCTCTCCGACAGCGGGCTGAGCCGGATACCCGCCTTCGCGGTGTTTCTCCTCGCCGCCGTTACCGATCTTTTGGACGGTGTGTGGGCCAGGAAAAAAGGAAAGATCACGGTCATGGGCCAACTCCTCGATCCGACCGCGGACAAGCTGCTTATCGCATCCGTTCTGATCTGTCTTGTCACCCGGGATCTCGTACCGGCCTGGATGGCCATCATCATTATCGGCCGTGAACTGGCCGTCACCGGATTCCGCGCCCTCGCCGCCTCGAGAGGGGTGACCCTGGCTGCTTCCGTCTGGGGCAAGGTCAAGATGAATGTGATGATCTATACAATCGCCCTCCTCATTCTCGGCCCCGGGATTCTGGGGGGATTTTTTTTCCTCGCCGAAATCGGACTCTGGCTGAGCGTGATTGCGGCCATCACCTCAGCCGCCGAGTACTACATCCGATACGGTAAAAAAGTCCTGTCATCCAATAATCCCTGACACGCGCTTCACGGAACCTTGACTTTTACGTCAGCCAGGGACTCCGCCCCTTCGATGTTGAAGATGTCGGGGGAACCGTCCCAACCGCGAATGATGCGTTTCATCAATCCGGACAGCACCTTCCCGCTTCCGAGCTCGATACAGGTGCCGATCCCTTCATAACGAAGGCTTTCCATGGAGCCAAACCAGAGGACCGGGCGGGTGACCTGCCGCCGCAGAGCATCCCGGGCCAGGCCACCTGTCGTCACCGGGACGGCGTCGACATTGCAGATGACGGGATATTCCGGATCAAAAAAATCAACCTTCTCCAGATCGGCGGCCAGTTTGTCCTCCGCTCCCTGCATCAACCTGCAGTGAAAAGGGGCGCTGACGGGAAGGAGAACGGAACGGGCCGGTTTAAGCTGTTCCATCGCCTCTTCCACTGCATTTTTTTCTCCGGCGATCACAATCTGTTCCGCGCTGTTCCAGTTGGCGACCTGGACCAGTCCGCTCCCCACCTTCTTCAGAACCTCGGAGACCAACTCAAAAGAAAGGCCGAGAACCGCCGCCATGGCGCCGATTCCCACCGGCACCGCTTCCTGCATGTAGCGGCCTCTTTTATGGACAAGGAGGACGGCATCTTCAAAGCCCAGGGTTCCGGCCGCCACATGGGCCGAATATTCCCCCAGGCTGTGCCCTGCCGCAAGGGAAGGGGTGATTTCCAGAAGCCTGTAGATGATGACGCTGACCGTCAGGAGAGCCGGCTGCGTGTTTTTTGTCAGCCTGAGCTCCTCTTCCGGTCCCTCAAAACAGAGCCGGCTGAGGCCGTAGCCCAGCACCTCATCCGCTTTTTGAAACAGATCTCTGGCCAGGCCGAAGGATTCATAGAGGTCCTTTCCCATTCCAACGGCCTGCGATCCCTGTCCGGGAAACAAAAACAGCTTTTTATCCATGGCAACACCTTTTCTCTATTTCAAGATTTCAAGAAAGAAACACCCCGTGCGTCGCTCTTCCTTTTCCGCCGCCGTTTACCCATTCACCGGTCGGTGGGAGTTGATTCGAGAAAAATCTGAACGTCGGCCTCCGCCCTCAACGTTTTCAGCCACTCCTCCACGAGCCGCTTGATCTTGGTCTCTTTGATGGCGGCCTCGATTTCATTCAAAATCTCCAGCAGCGGAAGAGGATTGAGCCCGATCGCCTCACGTTCGGGGAGGTAGACCTCCTCATAATAGGCATCCATCTCCTTCAATCCGACAAAAGCGCTGTCTTTGAAACGCTCGAAGGTGATTTTCTGAAAGAGCAGCTTTTCTTCAATATAGGGATAAAGATCCTCGCGAGTGAGGCCGAAAAATGCCAGCAATTCCGCCGACCGGTCGGCCCCCAGCCTCCGCAGCGTTGATATCAGAGTCTTTTCCGGCTCGCCGACCGGAAGCAGAATCTCTGCGCCCATTTTCCGAAGGATGAGCTTCTGGTCGACCATTCGATCGAGGATATAACGGTCCTGTTCGGACGGGAGCACTTCCTGAAGATCGTAGAGCTGAAAATCACGGGCGATCCGGATGTCCGACCATGTGATGACCGTCTCTTCGACAACGGCGGCGATCCGGTCGATCATCTGCCCGGCGGCCTGAAAGGACAGCCAGCAGAGGGCGCCGGCGATAAACAGGAAGGGATTCCGGCGGCCGTTCAATTTAAATATCCGCATTTAAAACACATTTCCTAAGGTGATGAAGATTCGGGCCTTTCGTTCCCCCACCGGCCCATTCAGGTTCCAGCCGATTTCAAACCGGACGGGACCGAGGGGCGTTTTGTAGCGCAAACCTAATCCGGCGGCATTTCTCAATCCGTCAAAAGTAAGATCGCTCCGCTTCCCGAACACATTGCCCACATCATAAAACACGACACCGGCAAGATTCGGCATGTCCTTGAGGAGCGGATAAGTCAATTCAAAATTGAAAATGAGGAGCCCTTTTCCCCCCACCGGTTTCGTGGAAACAGGATCTCTGGGGCCAAGTCCGTCGAATTCCACTCCGCGAAAAGAGTTACTCCCCCCTCCGAAAAAGCGTTCATGGATGGGCATCCGTCCCCGACCCAATCCCATCCGGATGGTCGAGCTGAACATGACACCCGGAAGAAGGGACTGATAACCCTGGTATTTGGTGAACAGTTTCTGGTAATCCGACTCGGTGTCGAACAGCGGATAGGCCCACTCGATGACGGAGCTTAGAAAGAATCCCTTCTGGGGATTGAAGGGATCATCCCGCCTGTCCCAGATAAAACTTCCCGATATCGAAGTTGTCGAATAGGGGAAATGCTGCCTGTCGACCTCGGATTCCGGAATCTCGAGTTCAAACAGTGTGGTCCGCGTCAGACGCATTGTTCCCAGAAAGATCAGGTTTCCCCGATCGGCGATGGTTTTGATGGATGACAAACTGATCCCCCGCCTGTCGAAGCTGTAGCTTGTCCTTCTCTCCCGCTCGATCCAGCCGTTGAGGTAGGATTCGAGGGGCAGCCCGAAAAGCGTGGGCTGTTCCCAGGATACGACCAGGCGCTGGTCCTGAATACTGAGCTGCCCGACGACGCTGAACTGATTCGCTGTTCCGAAAATATTGCTTCGGATAAATTCAAATGTTCCGCGCAGCCGATAGGGATTGTCCCAGATGGCGAAAGTCCTCGGTTCGGTTTCCGTTTCCAGTCCCAGCCCCAAACTGATATAGTTCCGGTCGCCCTCCAGAACTCGAATGTGGAGATTTTCCGTTCCGTCGTCGAGTTGGATTTCCTCAATTTTCACATCGGAGAAGATGCCGAGTTTTTCCAGCCTTCGTTTGGATTCTCTGATCAGCGCATAGGACGCTTTGTCACCTGGCTTGAGCAGGACTTCACGAAGGATTGTCCGCTTTCGGGTCACATCGTTCCCCGACAGCATGATGCTGTTGATGCGGACGGGAATTCCTTCCGTAATCCTGAAGCGGACGGAGAAGCGGTCTCCTTCCAGCCGCTCCACCTGAACGTTTATTTCCGATCCCCGAACCCCCTCATTCAGATAATACTCCTCGATCTTCCAGATGTCTTTCTGAACACCGATCTGCACAAAAGGCCCGTTCTCAACGCTGCTGATCTGCTGAAGCAGCGTCCGGCCGTCGAACAGCGATTCCCCCTCAAAGGCGATGGATTCAATGACCTCCCGGCGCCCTTCCTCGATCTGAAAAATCGGGACTGCCGTCTCTTCCTCAAGTTTGAACTGCAGATGAATAAGCGGATCGGGAAAACCTTTCGACATGTAAAAATATTCCATCTCCGTGGGAAGTTCGAACAGCCGGGCGCCGTCGATGCCGCCGATCAGCGGAATGTTGTCGTGAATGTCCAGCTCTTCCTTTAACCGTTCATCGTCAAAGGAATCATTTCCGCTGAATTCCACTTTTTTAAGCTTGTAGCGGCGGCCTTTATCGACGGTGTGAATCACCTGAAAAGCGTTATTCTCCCGTTGAATGGATGATGTGATCTTTGCGAAAAGAAAACCCTTTTTTCGCAGATACTGCTGGATTTTGGCCTCCCCTTCAGAAAGCCCCCACTCCTCGAATATTCGCGCCTCCCAGATCGGTTTCAACAGTTCGAGGGGAACTTCGGCGCCGTTGATAATGATTTCAATTTTATCGCGGGGAAACACTTCCAGGGTGAGATCGACCGTTCCGGTCTTCTCATTCACCTTTTCGGCGGAAACGGAGATCTCAATCTGCCTGTAATCCTGATCGTGATACATCTGCTTGAGAATTTCGACATCCTTTTCCAGAAGAGCCGGAATATACGGCTCTCCGACCCGGGTTTTTATTGTTCTATGCAGCCGGGACCGGTTCAGAATCACGTCGCCCACAAACACAATGGAAGAAACGGTCAGCTGCCGGCCCTTATCGATGTCGAACAGGATGTCGAGCTGGGACGTGGACGGGACTTTTTCCTGCTCGGATTGAACGCCGGCCTGAAGATATCCCTCCCGGTGCAGAATGTTCCGGATCTCACCCTCAGCCCTGGACAGGCGGGATTCGGAGAAGGGATCCCCTTCCCGCAGTGAATACAATCCTTCATTGAGGCTTCGTCGAGGCAGATTATCACTGCCGAAAAATATAATTCGCCGCACGCTGTATCGTCTGGCCAGCACATATGTGAGCCGAATCCCCTCCCGTCCATCATTGTCAATGCGGACATCCGAGAAGAGGCCGGTGGCATACAGCCGGCGGAGGCTGTCGGCGGCTGCCTTTCTGGAGAAGGGATCCCCGGCCTTGATGGGGATGAGATCCATCACCTCCTCCTCCGCCGCGATTCCGTCGACCACGGCCGCTACGGAGAGGACGGGCGCGCCCTCCTCCTGAGCGGCGGTTACGGGAGCAAGGATAAAAAGCAGGGCGAGGAGCAGCAGAGCGCGTGAGAGGCTGCTGTCCGGCTGCTTATTTGAAGCGTTTGTGTATCTTGACATCGATACTCACCCGTCCCTCCTCATTCCGTGTCGCGACAACGGACAGATCTCTGGACAGCTCCCATTCGATTCTTGTTATCTCATGCCGCTGGGCCGCCAGATTGGTGGAGTACAAAATGAAAAAATTACGGGAGATTTTTTTCCCGAGTGTCAGCCGGGCCGTCATCTCCGCCGAGGTTCCCATGACAAACGGATCGATACGAAACCGATCCAGCCTGAATAAATTCTCCGCCCGTTTTTTGGCCTCTTCGCTGAGCTGAAAGGAGATCAACGAAGCTGTTCCCTGTGAAGAGCTCAGGTCGTACTGATAGGTTCGCTGAAAGGCATACCCCAACGCCAGAAGGGCCAGCACGTCTTCCGGCGGAAGCGGAGGAGAGGAATTGAATTCGGGATTCAGACGATTGGGATTGGTCTCATCGTACAGCCCGTCCAGAGAGAATGTGACCCTGTAATCCTTGATATAGGTCTCGCCGAGAAAGCTGATGGTGGGCTCCAGCACCAGAGGATTCAGAAAACTGATCCGGCCGCGCAGAATCTTGAACTGCCTGTCCTGAAAGACGATGGTGCCGTCCAAGGCTTCGATCTCGCCGAGAAGGACGGGAGATAACAGATTGCCGCTGACGGTCAGATCGAAGCGGCCGCGAAGATTTCCCAGAGAATTATCCATGAGAATATTGTCATCCGCCCGCATGCGGATGTTGAGGTTCAGATCATCAAAAAACCCGGGTTCACGGGCAGTCAGATAATAGGGTTGGGAGGACAGGACCAGCTTTTCATCCAACTCCCGCCTCCAGAGTCCCTGCCGGATCACGAATTCTCCTTCCAGGTTGAACCGCGAGCTGTCCTTGAAAAGGTGGAGATCGGCATCGGTCAGGGCTTTCGTGCGCTCCAGAATGGTGAGTTCCAGATTCCTGCCCTCGGCCCGGATGTCGATGGTCTCGACATCATCGGCCCCGATTATCAGCCTCCCCGATCCGGTGAGATCCCCCCCTCCCATCTTCCCTCTAAAATTCCGGAGGGTGACGGTCCCATCCTCAAAAGAAACCAGTCCGGCGAAATCTCTCAACGCATGGGGAAACCGCGGAAAGGGAAGGATGGATCCCTCAACGTCGGCAATTCCCCTGATGAACGGAGTTCCGGGAAGGGAAAGCGCCGCCCGATAGTTCACTTTCCCCTTGGCACCCTCCAAGGGAAGAAGCAGATCAAGATTGGAAAAAAAACCGTTGATGTTTCCCGTGACCGAAGCCCTCGAATCAAACGGAATGGTCATTTCCGCATGGAACTCGTTGCTTCCGGGTGACAAATCACCGTCAGCCTTGAGTTCGATGCCTTCTTCCAGAAAGAGGAGTTCCGTATCAACCCCCAACTCCGTTTTCTTGAGAGGCCCCAGGGTCAGATCCGTCGCCTTCAGGGTGCCGGTTACGGGGTTCAGGTCCAGATTCCCCTTTCCCGACAAATTAAATTCCAGGCGGCCGCCCACCTTCTCCTCGAACCGGGAGAGATCGATGCCCCGTCCTTGAAATTCGATCTCATAGTTTCGGTCGATGGTTCCGACACGAAAATCTCCTCTGAGCTGTCCGTCCAGGAAATCGCATTCTGTTTCCAGAAGTGAAAAGGTGGTTTTCGTTCCCTCCAGCCGTCCGCTGACGTTTGTCAGCGGTTGATCGAGAAACATAAGCCGATCCGCGGAAAAGGTCCCATTGAAAGAGGGCTGCAGATCGATTTCCCGGTAGTCGAACGTACCGCGGCCTTCACCGGTCAGAGGAAGGTCCACATTCAGATGGGGCAGGATGGTTTCGATCCGTCCGCGGTCCAGCCGGATATCAGCCCGGGCTTCCTTTTCGTTGGAGATCACTCCGACCCTTCCCGAATAACGGGGGTCGGTCACCCTGAACCGTCCGAAAAAATCGTCTTTGATGACTTCCGCCTCCCCTTCCACGTTTGCGGCGTCAAAGGTCAGAAATCCGGCAGGCGAAAGGGAAAAGCTGGACATGACCTGAGGAAACCAGTAATCGCCGAACAGATGAATACGTCCCTGTCCCCGGCCCCGGATTTCAGGAAAGTTGAATTTTTTCTGAAGAATGATTTCGGTGAAGCGGCGGGCCTCCCTGACATCCGAAATATCTCCCTCGATGGTGAGGTCCAGTTCCTTTTCTTCCACCATGCGGAGATCGACCTTCACCGAGGCAAAACTCGTGACCACTTCTTCCGACCTGAGATCCAGCCTCCTTGTCTCTTCATTCCAGACAACATGGACCTTCCCTCTGACGGGATAGAGCCCACCGATCTTTTTTTCCGTCTGATCACGGAATTCACCATCAACGGTGAGAACACCTCCTTCAATTCGAAAATTGCCCCACACCGGGGACGCGACAGGCCAGGGTATATGGATGAACCGGATGATGGGATCGATATCCAAACCACTCGCCGTCCCCCAGACATCCTGTCCCTCAAACAGGATGCGGGTGTAGGCCGACGCCCGGCTTCCCCTGAAGATGTTCAGGTCCAATCTGCTTTCGCCGGAGGAATCGAAATCAAGTTTGCCGGTGATCTTGTCGAGGGGTGCCCCATTGAGCACAATATCCCGGCTGTTGAGATCCCCTTTGAAACGGAACACTCCGTCCTGCCTTGAAAAAACCCCTTTTCCGGCCGCTTTTCCATCCCATTCGAACGGAAGATTCAGAAGGGAAGCAACGAGAGGAAGTTCGGCTTTGAAGGATGTTTCCAGCTGAAAGTTCGGGTTCAGCGGATCGGACAGCGTTCCCGCCGCGCTGACATAGTTGCCTCCTCCCAGACGGAGACGGCGGATACGGATCTGATCATGACGGCCATCGGCGACCACGCTCAGTTTTCCTGAAACGGAAAGGCCCTCCGCTCCAAACGAGAGCAGATTTTCCCGGCTTTCCGCTTTGAGTGAAAATCGGTCCTGACCCTGAAGGAGCAGCAGGTTGATGCCTTTTGCCTGATAATGAACGTCCTTGCCCCAAAAATAGAATTCGCCGTCTTTGATCAGTCCGCTTTCAAGGGAGAGAGGAAGGACCAGGTCCGGCTTTCCTTTCTCCCTTCCCTCGGCAGGATTCTGGTTGTAGACACGAAGAACTGGTTTTTCGATCACCGCATTCAGTGATTTATTGCGTGTCAGCCAGGACCGGACGGACAGGCGGACGGCAACCTTCTGGGCGGAGAAAAAGGGTGTGAGCGAACGTGAACGGAGTTCCTTGATCAATAAAACAGGCGGGAATACGGACACCCGGAGGCTCTGGTAGTCAAAATCCTTTTCGATCGTGTTTTTAATCTGCCTTAAAAAAATGGACTTGAGTGTAAAAACAAGTCCGAGCAGAAAAAGGGCGACAAGGGAGAGGGTGAGAATGGTGGCCGCTCTTTTCTTAAAAGGCATCAATCAGTCCGTTGCAAACTCATAATATACCACTTTTCCCCTGTTTCAGACAATGGAAACGGGGTGCGGGATCAGGGGGAGATGAAACGAAAGCGTCAGTCCACGGTGAACAGAACAGCTCCCGCTTCCACCGAGTCCCCGGCGACGGGATGGATTCTTGTGAGAATTCCGGCTTTCGGAGCTTTGATTTCATTCTGCATTTTCATAGCTTCGAGGATCATAACGGCCTGGCCCTCCTCCACCTCGGCGCCCTCTTCAGCCAGCACCCGGACGATCTTTCCGGGCATGGACGTTTTTACATCCCTCTTCGTCTGTCGGGCAGAGGACACGCCCAGGATCTGTGCGGCGGATTTTTTATCCAGCCGGTAGCTCTTCCCGTTCAGATAGACCGAATAGGAATGGGTATTAGCGGTGATGATGGCATCATAGATCCGCCCGCCGATATTCAGCAGGAACTCATGATCGCTGAGTTGTTCCATCTGAAGATCGTAGGACCGATCATTCATGTCCACCTGCAGCGCTCCGCGGGACATGTCCCTGATATTCATCTTGAATTCTTTTCCGTCCAGCCAGAAGGAATAAAACATGTCACATCCTGTTGGAAAAATGCTGAATTTTACCGAAAAGTTTCCAGCGGCTTATCGACTTTCGGCCCCTGGGCCCGGAGGTACGGCCTTCAACGAAGCTTTTGACTCCTGCGGCCAGGAGGGCCACATCGCTGTTTTCCGTTTCTTTCATTCCGTCCTCTTTTTCAAGGTCGGCGATAAAATGGGTGTTGTAATCACCCCTGTAAAAATCCGGATGGAGAAGGATCTTTTTAAAAAACGGGATGGAGGTCCGGATGCCGTATATCTTGTATTCGGAAAGGGCGCGCAGCATCCGCTGAATGGCCTCCTCCCGATCCGATCCCCAGGTAACCAGTTTGGACACCAGAGGGTCGTATTCAAGGGGAACGGTGAACCCTTCATAAACGCCCGAATCGTCCCGCACGCCCAACCCTCCGGCCGGGGTTCTCAGGTAGGCGATTTTGCCCGGGGAAGGCATAAAATCATTGTCAGGATCCTCGGCATAAATCCGGCACTGCAGGGAGTGGCCCCGGCTGACGATGTCTTCCTGCTTAAAACGGAGGGGAAATCCGGAGGCAATTTCGATCTGGCATTTGACGAGATCGATCCCGGTCACCATTTCCGTCACGGGATGCTCGACCTGCAGCCGGGTGTTCATCTCCAGAAAATAGAAATTTTTCCTTCCGTCCAAAACAAACTCCACCGTCCCGGCATTGCGGTAGCCCACCGCTTCGGCCGCCCGGACGGCAATCTCTCCCATTTCTTTTCGGGTGCCGTCATCCAGAAAGGGGGACGGCGTCTCCTCCAGGACCTTCTGGTAGCGGCGCTGAATGGAACATTCCCTCTCACCCAGATAGACCGTTCGTCCATGGCTGTCGGCCAAAATCTGGATTTCAATATGGTGCGGTTCCTCCACATATTTTTCGACATAGACGGACGCATCATCAAAGCTCGAGAGGGCTTCGCTCTGAGCCAGGCGGAAGGCCGAAACAAGGTCAGAGGCACGATCCACGCGGCGAAGCCCCTTGCCTCCGCCGCCGCTGGCAGCCTTGAGTAGAATGGGATACCCTATCTTTTCCGCCGTTCGGACCAAGTCATTTTCATCGGTGAGCGGCTCCAGAGTTCCGGGAACGATGGGAACTCCCGCTTTCTGCATGACCGCCCGGGCTGTCGTTTTTTTCCCCATGATCTCCATGGCTTCGGAACCGGGCCCGATAAAAGCGAATCCTTCCTCCTCGCAGCGCTTGACGAACCGAGCATTCTCCGCCAAAAAACCGTACCCGGGGTGCAGGGCCTCAGCTCCGCTTTTTTTGGCGATGGCCAGCAGTTTTTCGATGTTCAGGTAGCTTTCAGCCGGCGGGCTTCCCCCCAGATAATGGGCTTCGTCCGCCAGCCGGACATGGAGCGCCTTGCGGTCGGCATCAGAAAAAACAGCCACGGAAACGATGCCCATCTCCCGACAAGCACGGATGATTCGAACCGCGATTTCCCCCCTGTTCGCGATCAGGATCTTCTTAAACAGCTGCGTCATGGATTTCACTTTAGAGCGGGATGTTTCCATGTTTTTTGGGCGGATTGCTGTCCCGTTTGTTTTCCAGCATTCGCAGGGCGGCGACCAGCTTCATTCGGGTCTGCCTCGGCTCGATGATCTCATCCACAAATCCCTTCTCACAGGCGATGAAGGGATTGGCGAATTTTTCCCTGAACTCCGCCACCTTTTCCTTCCGCACCGCTTCCGGGTCTTCGGCGTTCTGCAGTTCCCGGCGGTAAACGATGTTCACGGCCCCTTCCGGCCCCATGACCGCGATCTCCGCCGTCGGAAAGGCGTAGTTGATATCGGCCCGGATGTGCTTGGAAGCCATCACACAGTAGGCCCCCCCGTAGGATTTCCGGGTGATGATGGTGATTTTGGGAACGGTCGCCTCGGCAAAGGCATAGAGAAGTTTGGCGCCGTGCCGAATGATGCCCCCGTGCTCCTGGGCCACTCCGGGAAGGAAACCGGGGACATCCTCGAATGTGATCAGCGGGATATTGAAGGCGTCACAGAAACGGACGAACCGGGCGGCCTTATCCGAAGAATCGATGTCCAGCACACCGGCCAGATGGTCGGGCTGATTGGCCACGACACCCACCGATTTTCCGTCCAGCCGGGCAAATCCGACTACGATGTTCCGCGCAAAATGCTCATGCACTTCAAAAAAGTATCTGTCGTCCATCACCTCGCGGATGATTCTTCTTGTGTCGTATGGCAGATTGGGATCATCGGGAACGATGTCATTCAGTTCTTCGCTGGACCTTTCGGGCGGATCGGACGTCTCTTTTTCCGGTGGATCCTCCATGTTGTTATCCGGAATAAAGGATAGAAGTTCACGGACAATCGCGAAGGACTGCTCCTCGTTCTCCGCTGCGAAGTGGGCGACTCCGCTGATGGAGGCATGTGTGTCAGCCCCGCCTAACTCCTCCATGGAGACATCTTCGTGGGTCACGGCCTTGATGACATCAGGGCCGGTGATAAACATGTTGCTGATTCCCCGGGTCATGATGACAAAATCGGTGATGGCCGGAGAATAGACCGCTCCTCCAGCACAGGGACCCATGATGGCGGAAATTTGGGGAATAACGCCGGAGGCCAGCGTGTTGCGAAGAAATATATCGGCATACCCGCCAAGGCTTTCCACTCCTTCCTGTATGCGTGCCCCGCCCGAGTCGTTCAGGCCGATGAGCGGAGCGCCGACCTTCATGGCCAGATCCATGATCTTGCAGATCTTGGCGGCGTTGGCCGCGCTCAGAGACCCTCCGAAAACAGTAAAATCCTGGGCAAAGATAAAAACCGTGCGTCCTTCGATAGTACCGTACCCGGTCACGACTCCGTCGCCGTAAATCCGCTGTTTATCCATTCCGAAGGAGTGACTGTTATGGACGACAAGCTGGTCCATTTCCTGAAAGGAACCGCTGTCGAGAAGCAGCCTGATCCGCTCCCGGGCTGTCAGCCGGCCGTCCTCATGCCGTTTTTGAATCCGCTCCTTCCCTCCGCCCTGCTCCGCTAGATCGACACGCTGTTTGAGTTCCTTCAGTTTCTTTTCGATGGTCATGGCGAATACCGGTCAGCGGCCCTGAACCTTTTTCCAGTCGTTGAGAAATTTTTCCATTCCGATGTCCGTCAGGGGGTGCCTGATCAGCTGCTTCAGAACACCGAAGGGAATGGTGGCAATATCGGCGCCCATCATGGCGGCATCCAGCACATGGCGCGGATGGCGGATGCTGGCTGCGATGACCTCGGTGTCGAATCCATAATTGTTCAAGAGCACCACGATCTGCTCCACCAGCTCCATGCCGTCGTGGGAGATGTCGTCCAGGCGGCCGATAAAGGGAGAAACATAGCGGGCGCCCGCCTTGGCGGCCAGAAGCGCCTGATTGGGGGAAAAAATGAGCGTGGTGTTGACCGGGATCCCTTCCTCGGAGAGGACCTTGATGGCTTTCAGCCCTTCAATAAAAATGGGGATCTTGATAACCACATTGTCGGCCAGAGCGGCCAGGCGGCGGGCCTCTTCGATGATGGGCTTCGCTTCGACGGAAATGCACTCAACGCTGACGGGTCCCGGTACGACGCGGCAGATTTCTTGAATGATGTCCTCGAACTTTCCGTCTTCTTTGGCGATGAGACTCGGATTGGTCGTCACCCCGTTCAGCATACCCCAGTCGGCGGCCTCCCTGATCTGATCGATATTGGCCGTATCCAGAAAAAATTGCATGGTGACCTCCGTATATTCCTGCGTGTTTACATTATCACAGAACCGTATTGAAAAAAAGATGCTGTTTGATTCGCGGGGCGGAACAGGCGGAATTCAATTAGTTGGAAACGGAAGACATTCAGGCAGGAAGGGCAACGGTGTTGGAGAGTGTGCCGATGCCTTCGATCTGGATGTCCACCCGGTCCCCCGGCGTCATGGGCCCGACTCCGGCCGGAGTGCCCGTGGTGATGACATCGCCTGGATAGAGGGTCATGATATGGGATATGTACCGCACAAGAAAGGGGATGGTAAAGATGAGATTGCGGGTGTGGCCGGACTGACGAAGTTTTCCGTTTAGAAAAGTTTTGATACGGAGGTTGTCGGGATTCAGATCGGTTTCGACACAGGGTCCGACGGCTGCGAAGGTATCGAAGGATTTAGCCCGGGTGAACTGGACGTCCCTGTCCTGGAGGTCCCGCGCCGTCACATCGTTCATGCAGGTGTATCCGAGAATATAACCGTCCGTGCCCTCGCTCAGACGGCTCGCCTTTTTACCGATCACAAGAGCCAGTTCCCCCTCGTAGTCGACGCGTTTCGATTGGGGCGGATAAACGATGGCTTCATAGGGGCCGATCACCGCGGACGACGGCTTGAGAAAAAGGAGGGGCTCCACGGGAAGGGTCTTGCCCCGTTCTTCGGCGTGATCCCTGTAGTTGAGGCCGACCGCCACAATTTTTGAGGGGCGGCAGGGAGCGAGCAGCCGGACATCCGCCAGGGGCACCTGTTCCCGGCTGATCGAGAAGTCGCCGTAAAGAGAGCCGGAAACCGGATGGAGGATGTCGCCGTCAAGTCGGGCATAAAACCGTCGTTTGCCGCACGCGCAGCGGTAGATTTTCATAAAAAATCCTTATCTGGACTTATGAATAATTCAGGAACTCTGATTCTGACCTCCACCGGGGCGGAACGAAGGCTTTCATTTCCGGCTCTGTCGACCGCCGTTACGGCATAGAGGTAAACACCGTTCGTCTTGACATTTTCGTCGCTGAAGCTGTTTCCCCCCAGGGGAGCTTCCGTCAGAAGCACAAAATCTTCGTCTTCCGAGGATTTTCTCCAGATCCGGTATCCGGCGACATCCGGGTCCGTCACGGCTTCCCAGCTGACCGAAACGATCCCGCCGCCCGCAACGGTCACCAGGCCCTTCGGAGCCGACGGAGGAAAAACATCGATGGCAGTGATCTCAACCGGGGAGGAATCACCGCTTTCAAAACGGGAGGCTTCCTCCATGAACACCGTCCGGACCGTGTAGCGGTAGCGCTGATCCCACTCGAACTTCGCATCCTCATAGACGGGCTGGGTCCAAATCGAACTATTGATCCGGACGGCGTCCCGGGAGGCAGTCTCTTCCGTTCCTTCCGGGACCGCTTCCTCCACAGCCGGCGTCTCAAGGTCTCCTTTCAGCTCTTCCCTGTAGATATTATATCCGTTTAAAACGACGGGAGACGAACCGTCGATGTTTGATTTCGGTGCCTCCCATATCAGGACGATCCTGTCTTTCTCCATGGAGATCTTGAGTGAAGGGGGTGGAACGGAAACCGCTTCCGGTTCGATTGTGACGACGTCGGAAAAGGCGGAGGTCTTTTTCCCGGATTTCACACGGAGCGCAAACGCATATCCCTCTGTCAGATCCGCCGGACTTTCGAGCGTATGCGTGAATTCTCTTGGCAGCGCCGGTTCGACACCGGAAGGATCAGCATACTGGTTCTGAAAGACCTTGAGCAGCTCACCGCGATTTTCAAAATCCTCCCTCGGCGGATAATCCGCCTTCTGCGTCACAAGAGGCGTTTCCTCTTTTTTGGTGTCTTCCTTCTTGGCGGGAGGAGCCGCTTCCGTTTTACTTTTTTCCGGTTCAGCGGCCGTCTCCATTAGAGCGGCGGATTTATTATCGGTTTTGGATGCGATCTTTTGCCCTGCCGGATCGGACGGATCGGGAGCGGAGAACATCCACAGTTCCACCTCGGTCGTTTCCGGCAGAGGATTGCCGTCAATATAGGAGGTTGGATTCCGCCAGTTCAAATTCAAATCCCATCCCGCCTGACTGACGGTGAGTTGAATGACGGGTTCCGGAATTTTTTTGATTGGAGGGAGAATCGGGCCTTTACGTCCGCAGCCGGGAAGAGAGATGACCGACAGAATCACGACAAGAAGCAGGCGGACCATTCTAGCCATCACAGGATGAAGCGGCTGAGGTCCTGATCCTCGACGATACCCTTGAGCTGTTTTTGGACATATTCCCTGTCGATCCGGATTTTTTTCTTTTTGATGTCCGGGGCTTCAAAGGAGATCTCTTCCATGACTTTTTCAAGGACGGTGTGAAGCCGGCGGGCGCCGATGTTTTCGTTGTTGTCATTCACCCTCACGGCTATTTTGGCGATTTCATCAATGGCGTCTTTGGTGAAGGAAATCTGGATGCCTTCCGTCCCCATCAACGCTACGGACTGCTTGATGAGAGCGTTCTGCGGTTCGGTCAGGATGCGGATGAAATCTTCCTCGGTGAGAGGAGTCAGTTCGACCCGGATGGGAAAGCGCCCCTGAAGCTCCGGAATGAGGTCAGACGGCTTGGAAACATGAAAAGCGCCGGCGCCGATGAAAAGGATGTGATCCGTTCGCACCAGTCCGTTCCGGGTGTTGACCGTGGTGCCTTCGATAATGGGCAGGAGGTCCCTCTGCACGCCTTCCCGGCTGACCTCGGGACCGTGACCGGACTCGCGTCCCGCTATTTTGTCCACCTCGTCCAGAAAAATGATACCGGAGTGCTCCACCCTCTCGATGGCCAGGCGGGAAACCTGATCCATATCGATGAGGCGCTTCTGTTCATCTTCGAAAAGATACTCTCTCGACTCCTTTATTTTCATTTTACGGCGCTTGGATTTGCCGCCGAGACCCGGAATGAATTCCTGGAGCTGGATTCCAATCTCCTCCACGCCGGCGTTGGAAAAGATCTCAAAGGGAGAGTTCATGCGTTCGCGGACGTCGATCTCAACCATCCGATCTTCGAGGCGCCCTTGACGGAGCTGAATCCGCAATTTTTCCCGGGTTTCCTTGAACTGGTTCTTCTGCTCTTCATTATCCTGCGGGGTGGATCGGGACGGCTGGGGGGGCAGAAGGATGTCCAGAATCTTTTCCTCCACATTCCGTTCGGCCTTCTCCCGGACCATTTCGATCTGCTCCCCCTTGACCATTTCCACGGCCATCCGGACAAGGTCCCGGATCATGGACTCCACGTCCCGACCGACATAGCCCACTTCGGTGAACTTGCTGGCCTCGATTTTAAGAAAGGGGGAGGAGGTCAGACGGGCCAACCGCCGGGATATTTCCGTTTTTCCGACGCCGGTCGGTCCGATCATAAGAATGTTTTTCGGTGCGATTTCATCCCCCAGCTCGGGAGGAAGCTTCCGCCGCCGGTACCGGTTCCTGAGCGCGATCGCAACAGCCTTTTTGGCATCCTTCTGGCCGATGATGTACTTGTCCAGTTCTTTGACGATCTCACGGGGTGTCAGCTCGGTATCCAGGATGGGAATCGAACTGTTTTCCAGGGTCTGGGGAAGCATGATGGTCATTTACAGTTCCTCGATGATGATCTGGTCGTTGGTGTAGATGCAGATCTCTGCAGCGATCTGCATGGCGGTCTCGGCGATCTCGCGGGCGGAGAGTTTGGTCGTTCGGATAAGGGCCCGGGCGGCGGCCAGCGCGTACGCGCCGCCGGAACCGATGGCGATGATTCCATCATCGGGCTCCACCACGTCCCCCGTGCCTGAGATGATGAAGGAGTGCTCCTTGTCGGCGATGATCAGCAGAGCCTCCAGGCGCCGCAGCGAACGGTCCATCCTCCAGTCCTTGGCCAGTTCGATCGCCGCCCGGGACAGGTTTCCACGGTACTCCTCCAGTTTGGCCTCGAAACGGGAAAACAGGGCGAAGGCATCGGATGTGGCGCCGGAAAATCCTGCCAGGACAGCTCCCTTGTACAGGATGCGGATCTTGTTGGCCTTGGACTTGAGCACGGTCTGGCCGAGGGTGACCTGCCCGTCTCCGGCCAGGGACACTTTGCCTCCGTGACGCACACAGAGAATGGTGGTCGCATGTACGTTTTTCATTTGATTCTGCATAAACGTATGATAGGCAAATCAGTCCCTAAAAGCAATCGTACTCATCACCCTTTTCCCTTTCCTCTTATTCATGATTCCCATTTCCTCTCCAGTTGTTGATCAACCAGGTATCGAAAGGAAACACCGTGTTGGACTCCCCCTATCGCGGGTGAAAAAAAGCCGGCCGCCGAAGCGGTCGGCATGTCATGTTTATAAGGGGAATTGATCCTATTTCGCCAGAGCGGCGATGCCGTTGAGGTCGAGGGAACCGGCGATGGCGACCAGCTCGGAAACCTGGTCCTTTTCAAATCCCTCCCCTTCCAGCTGGACGAGAAAACGATCTTTCAGAACGAGGATGAGCTTGGCGTCCTTGTCCTCGTAATTGTATGTCTCCACTCCCGCGAAATCGCCGACCGTCACTTTTTTGACGTATTCTTCGGACGAATCCACTTCGAACTGCATCATCATCTGAATACCGGCCATGACCATCTGGACATATCCGCTGTCGGTGATGGTGATTGTCAACGACATGTCATTTTTCGTATAGTCGCGGTCGACGACGGTTACGGATGTGCC
>JAHIPL010000144.1 GCA_018894615.1 Acidobacteriota bacterium
ACAATCCCGCTTCAATAAACTTCCACCGTGTATCCGCGTTCTTTCAGCATCTGCCGGATGTTGTCCGGCCATCAATCGATTGTTGACTTGAAGACTCTCTCCCTTTATATTTAAACCATAGGGAAAAAGGGACGGTAAAACCCGTTCAGAAAAAAAATTGAGGGATTGTTTAACGTTTCTTAAATAAAAGGAGGGATTATGCCATCACTCGAATATCTAATTTCGTCAATCGTTCTTCTTGGTCTTGCTGGTATAGCCGCCGGCCGGCTGCCTATTCCGCTTCCAAGACCGGGACCGGGAAAATATTTCCGAAGGGCATGGATATCAGCCTTTGGTGGGATAATCGGAGGAAGTGTTTTCTCCCTGCTGCTCCTGTCCCACATGCCGTCAAATGTAACAGAGTTGACCTTCGCGATGGCAGCGGCCTATGTTGTCGGTCATATCTTCGGGGTTCTATCTGATCTTCTCTATCCCAGTTCGAAATCCAATTAGCGGCCGGAATTCCGCCGCGGAACTTGAATATTTTTCTTTCCGGAATAACAAGGGAATAATTTATTTCGGAAGAGGAGCGGGATTTAAGAGGAACATGTGAACCTGATCGGCAGGACCATCGGACACATCCGCTTTGTCGACATTCTCGGTCAGGGCGGAATGGGGGAGGTCTACTCCGCTTTCGACGAGAAGCTCAAGCGCAAAGTCGCCGTAAAGGCCATCGGTGCCCGGTTTCATGCGGACTCCCAGTCCAAGGCCCGCTTTTTAAGAGAGGCCCGTGTTCTCTCCCGTCTGAAGCATCCCAATATCTGCCAGATATTTGACTACCTCGAAGGAGAGGATGGTGACTATCTTGTTCTGGAATTTATCGAGGGGACAAATCTTCGGCAGAGAATCGAAAAGGGAATCGATAAAAAAACGGCCCTGAAAATTTCCGAACAGATCTCTCTGGCTCTTGTCGCCGCTCACGAAGCAGGGATTGTTCACCGGGACCTTAAACCCTCCAACATCATGCTCACCCGTACCAACGAGGTCAAAGTCCTCGATTTCGGAATCGCCGGTTATGCGGGGAGGGAATCCCGGCGATTCTCCCCTCCGGGAGACTTGGATCCTTCCACTTCCGTCTCAAATCTGAACCTGCCCTTTGATGACCCGGCTTATACACTGACCCTGCCGGAAACGCCCATGGTTCGGGAGGATTTGTTCTCCGATGAAAAACCTCCCGTTAGGACCGTCGAAACCCGGCATGGAACGATTATGGGAACGCTCCTCTATATGAGCCCCGAGCAGGCTCGGGGGGAGCCGACCTCCTTCACCGGAGACATGTATTCCTTCGGCCTCCTTCTGCAGCATCTGTTCACCGGACTGGAGCCGTACGAAGAGACAGCTGACGGGAATGTCCTTCTCGAATGGGTCCGAAAGGCAAAGACAAGACGGGTGACCGGCCTGTCTTCCGACCTGACCACCCTGATCAATCGCCTTAAATCACAGGCACCGGCGGCTCGTCCCACCGCCCATGAGGCTCTGGATCGGCTGCGGCTCATTCTGGACAAACCCGGAAGACGGGCCAGAAAAATTCTGGCCGCATCCATCCTGGCTGTATTTTTTCTGGCTGGATTTAAATACACCCTGGATCTCCGCCGCGAGCGCCGTGTGGCCTTCGCCGCCCGTGATGAGGCCGCCGGAGTGGTGGACTACCTGATCAATCTTTTCGAGGTCTCCGATCCGGGTGAGTCCCGCGGCAGCACCATCACCGCCCGTGAGATTCTGAGCCGCGGCGCCAGCGATATCGAACAGGACCTGATACGTCAGCCCCTGACCAGAGCCCGGCTCATGGACACGATCGGGACTGTATACCGCAAGCTGGGGCTCTATCGCGAGGCCGAACCATTGATTCGAAAAGCCCTGGTTATTCGTAAAGAAAATCTCAGAGAGACGGATCCGGTTGTGGCGGACAGCCTTCTCAGCCTGGCCGTGCTGAACGGGAAGCAGGCCCGGTATGCGGCCGCCGAGAGATTGGCGAAAGATAGCCTTTCCATTCGGGATAACTTTTACGATCCGGAACATCCTCTTATCGCTGAAAGCCTCTTTGAGCTCGGCCGGATTCAGTTCAAGCGTGGTTTCCTGGAGGAGGCGGAACGTTCTCTCCGAAGAGCCCTGTCCA
>JAHIPL010000145.1 GCA_018894615.1 Acidobacteriota bacterium
CAAGAACCGGCTTGTAAAAAAACTGGGACAGGTGGATGCTGTCACAGCGGCAGAAACACTCGAAACTCTGGTTAAGATGTTTTCCCCATGATGTATTATTTATTCATTAATATTTTCACTCTCATTTCCAGAGATTTTCTGATGCAGCTTTTTGTGTCCAATGTGATCGCATGGCCCTCAGCTTATTATCTTATGAATAAGCTGCTCAACTATTATGCTTACAGGACCGGGATCGGGGCGGTGGACGGCCTGCGGTGGATAGAGTATACTGGGTCCCGATTGAAACGGAATGGAACACAAGTCTACCCTTCAGAAAGAGATTGCATTTGCCGGAGTCGGCGTTCACGGGGGGAAGACCGTTCATATGCTTTTGAAACCATCGGACGAAGGCCGGATCCAGTTTGTGAGGAACGACCTCGGCGGTGTCCGCCTTTCGCCAGATCCCCGCAGTACGGAGTCGCCGAACTGCACCGTGATCAAGGCGGATAACGTCCGCATTCAGACCGTCGAACACCTTCTCGCCGTCCTTTATGCCTTCGGCATCGACAGCCTCGAGATCGAGCTGGACGGGGATGAGATCCCGATTCTTGACGGCAGCGCCGAACCCTTCGCCGAGGCTGTAACGGCTGCGGGAATCCGTTCTCTTCCCGGCCGGAAACAAAACCTGACCGTTTTGGAATCCTTCACCGTGTCGGACGGCAGAGGCGAAATCCGTGTTTCGCCCTCCACGGAATTTTCCATCCGCTATCGCATCTCTTTCGATCATCCCGCCGTCGGCGAACAGGACCTGGAGTTTTCCGTGACACCCGAGGCTTTTGTCAGGGACATCGCTCCCGCCCGCACCTTCGGCTTTCTGAAGGATGTGGAGGCCCTGCGCTCCAGGGGCTTGGCTCTGGGAGGCTCTCTGGACAACGCTCTGGTTCTCGACGAAGCGAAGGTCATCAACGGTCCGCTCCGTTTCACCGATGAATTCGTCCGCCACAAAATCCTGGACCTGATCGGCGACCTCGCGCTTCTCGGGCAGCCCGTCCTCGGTCATTTTGACGTTTACTCGGGGGGACATGTCCTTCATCAGAAAGCCGTCCGCTTCCTGCTGGATCATCCCGGACTCTATCGGATCGAGGGGTGATCCGGGCTGCCTTGCTTTTGCCCGCAAACTTATATAGAATACAAAACCAAAATTGAACCTGACGACCGGAGAAAATATTGACGGAAACTAAAAAGAAACAGTTAAAGAGCGAATTCGAGAAATCCATGTCCTTGTATGAGCAGGCCATGCGGGCCTTTCACAAGGGAGGTTTCGATAAAGCCGAAGAACTCCTCGCCGCATTTGTGGAGAATGATTCCCACGAAAAAGAACTGTTCGACAGGGCACAGCTCTATCTCTCCATCTGCCGTGGGAAAAAAGAAAAAAAGGAACTGCCCCTGAAAACATTTGACGATTATTTTAATGCCGGTGTATACAATATCAATTCCGGCCGGTTCAAGGAAGCTCTCAAGCTGCTGATAAAAGCGGCGGAACTTAAACCGAAGGAGGGCCGGGCGCCCTACATGATGTCCCTGGCCGCCTTCAAGGACGGGGATGAAGAGGGGAGCTTGAAACACCTTCAAAAAGCCGTCCAGATCGATGATTTTTTTAAAATCCTGGCTCAGAATGAAACCGATTTCGAAAAATTATTAAAAAACGAAGACTTCCAGAATATTGTCGGAATGGAATGAATCAAAAGTTTGTCGCCCTGATTCTAGCCGCAGGAAAAGGAACCCGTTTTAAATCCGATACAATAAAACTGCTGCATCCCATCCTCGGAAAATCGATGATTCGCTTGGTTGTGGAGACTCTTGTCTCACTCGATCCCGCCGCGGTCGGTCTGGTCATCGGCTACCAGAAAGAAGCCCTCATGGCCGAGCCCTTTCCTCAAAAGGCCCTTTTTGTTGAGCAGAAGGAACAGAAGGGAACGGCGCATGCCGTTCTGGCCGCCGCACCCATTTTGAAAGATTTCCCTGAGAAAAGCGTCCTGGTGATGAACGGAGATCTGCCCCTTGTTCGTCCCGAAACGCTGCAGCCTTTTCTCAATGATCATTTTGAGTCGGGCAACGATCTGACCTTCCTGACCGCCGATCTCGACAACCCCTTCGGTTTTGGCCGTCTTGTCCACAACGCCGACGGAACCATTCGGATTGTGGAGGAAAAGGACGCCACTCCCGAACAGAAAAAAATCAGAGAGAGCAACCTGGGGGTGTATCTCTTTCGAATCGAGCCGATGCTGAAAATGCTTCCCCTAATCGGAAACAACAATGCCAAAGGGGAATATTACCTGACCGACAGCATCGAACTTTACAAAAAAAGCGGTTTGACCTGCGGCCCTTTCAAGACATCGAAAAGGAATGAGTTTGTGGGAGTCAACGATCGAATCGAGCTGGCCCGTGCGGCCGGCGTGCTGCGCACCCGCAAAATGGAAACCCTGATGGAAGAAGGGGTTTCCATTTTTGATCCGGATTCAACCTGGATCGACCTGGACGTCCGAATCGGACGGGACAGCGTCGTTTATCCATTCGTCGTGATCGAAGGGGGCACCGTTATCGGCGAGGGCTGCCGGATCGGCCCTTTCTCCCGCATCACGGACTGCCGGATGGGCTCGGGTGTCGTCGTCGACGGCCCGGCCGTCCTCAATTCCTGCATCATCGGGGACGGGGACAGGATTTTCTCATTTGACCAGAGAGGGGACTGAATCGCGGCCGCTGTGATCACATGATGCGCAGGGAGGATCTGAGGGGGATTACATGTGTGGAATTATCGGTTACATCGGACACAGAGATGTCGTGCCGCTCATTCTGAATGGGCTTAAAAAACTGGAATACCGCGGTTATGACTCCGCCGGTATAGCGGTTGTCAAAAACGGCATCATCGAGCGGCGGCGGGTCAAGGGCAAAATCAGCCGGCTGGAGGAAGAGCTCAAGGTCCATCCCCTTTCCGGGCTCTACGGGATCGGCCACACTCGCTGGGCCACACACGGCCCGCCTTCCACGGAAAACGCCCACCCCCACACCGACTGCACCGGTGAAATCGTCATCGTGCACAACGGGATCATCGAAAATTATCTTTCCATCAAAGATCGGCTCCTGAAAAAAGGGCATGTTTTTAAGACGGAAACGGACACCGAAGTCATCGCCCACCTGATCGAAGACTATTTCGAGACGACATTGGAAATGGCCGTCCAGCGGGCTGTCCGGGACCTCGACGGCGCTTACTCCATCGTGGCCATTTCCACCCGGGATCCTCAGAAAATGGTTGTCGTCAAGGACGGTGCGCCGGCCGTTGTCGGCATCGGGGAGAACGAATTTTTTGTCTCCTCCGACGTCAATCCGCTGCTGCAGTACACCAAGTCCGTCGTTTTTCTGGAAGACCGGGAGATGGCGGTGGTGGACACGGGGCGGGTCAAATTTCTGGATTTCAAGGCCGATGTGATCGACAAAAAGATCGAGCGGCTCTCCTGGAGCCCGCTCATGATCGAAAAGAAGGGTTACAAGCACTTCATGCTGAAGGAGATTTTTGAGCAACCCCGGGTGATCCGCGACACGCTGAACGGCCGGATCTCCCTGGAGACGGGAGCCGTTGAACTGGACGACATCGGGCTGGACATGTCCGTTCTTAAAAGTGTCAACAAAATGGTATTTATCGCCTGCGGCACTTCCTATCACGCCGGGTTGGTTGGAAAAATCCTGATGGAAAAACTGGCCGGCGTCCCCGTCGATGTGGAATACGCGTCCGAATACCGCTACAAGGACCGGATCGTCGATGAAAACACGCTCATCGTCGTCATTTCCCAGTCCGGGGAAACCGCCGATTCTTTGGCGGCGCTCAAGGCCGTCAAGGCGAAGGGCGTCCCGAGCCTGACGATCTGCAATGTGGTCAAATCCTCCATCGCCCGCGAGACGGACGGGGCTCTCTACACCCAGGCCGGCCCTGAAATCGGCGTGGCCGCCACCAAAACCTTCACCGCCCAGCTGTG
>JAHIPL010000146.1 GCA_018894615.1 Acidobacteriota bacterium
AAAACCGCCCTCCGAAGCGGAGGGAGTCCTGGGCATAGATTCCGAAGGTGGACGCCTTCTGAAGGGGAAAAAGACTGGCGTAGGGACCGAACATCCCATCCGATTCGTAGATGGATTCGCCCCGTTCCTGAATTCCCTCCACGCCAAAAGTCAGGGTCTGGGCCCCATTCAGATACAGGTTGTTCTGCCAGTCGATTTTGGAGAGACGGCTCTGATACTCCCCTTTTTCCGAGTCAAAAGGATGGAGGACATCAGCGGGATTGTCCTGTGTCCTGTCATAATCGACCATGGAGAGGTTCAGGGTTTGCTCCCAACGGTTGTTGAGAAGAAGCGCCCGCACGCCGCCTTTGATCAGAAAGGTCCGGTAGTTCTGGACATTGTTGGGATCATCCCCGTAAGGCCCGCCGAAACTGTCGATATCGAGGCGGGAATGGATGGATCTGACGGTAAAATCAAAGGAGAACCGCTTGTCCGGATTCAGGCCGAATTTCCAGGAAAAGGACCTGTTCCGATTACCGTCCTTTTCCTCATTCCCCTCATAGGCCGATCCGGCCGCGGATACGCCGTCGTTCTCAAAGAGGGAAACGCCGACGGCATAGTCCCAGATGGCTTTTTCCCCGCTGATCTGGACGTTTACCCCTCTCGCCCCATAGGACCCCGCTTCCGACGAAACCTCAAACACAGGGTTTCCCCGGCCTTTTCGGGTGATGATGTTGACCACTCCTCCCATGGCGTCCGATCCGTAGAGCGTGCTCTGAGGCCCCCGCAGAATCTCGATCCGGTCGATATTTTCTATTCGCAAAAGGCCGAAATCAAAGGTGCGGCCCGGAGTGATGGGATCATTGAGCTCAACCCCGTCCATCATCACCTTGGTGTGCTCTGGATTGGCGCCCCGGATAAAGAGGGACGCGGCCGAACCGGGGGGGCCGTTCTGCGTGAATGAAATCCCCATCACATGCTCCAACGCTTCCAGAACTGTTTGATTTTTGAAAGCCTCCAGCTCCTGCCGGGTGATCACGGTGACCGAACTGGCCGTTTCCCGTTCCGGCGTTTCGATGCGGTTGGCCGTGACCGTTATCTGATGCTGAAGGGATGTTTGCCGGTCTTTTTGCTCGGTGTCCTCCCCCCGGCCGGGAAAAACCACAAGGGCGACAAAAACCATCAGGGAACAAATTTTTTTCATCCTTCCATTCCTCCGAATGATTTTGTTCCCGCTTGGAGAAGATCCGCAATAAAACACAACGCTGTGTTTCATCGCGGGATAAGGGGGTGAATATCAACCCTACCTTCCTCCCGAAGACGGGTTTTCTGGTTCCGAAGAGGTTTCCTGACTTTCGGATCGTTCTCCCCCCGGGCCTTCCCGTCCTCTCGGGACAGTGGCTGATTCCGGAGTTCGTCCCCGATTACAGTAGCGGGGGCTGTGTCCGCCTTTCACGGACTTCCCTCGTATCGAAACCGGAAAAACAAGACTATAGATTGACATCCGGGACGGGGAAAGTCAAGCCCTATTTCCCCAGACGCCTGATCAGAAGATGGATGAAGATCGGACCTCCGACAAGGGCGGTGATGATGCCGACGGGCAGCTCGGTCGGCGCGAGAAGTGTGCGGGCCAGAGCATCGCAGGCGGCAAGCGCAGACCCTCCCAGGCAGAAGGATCCGATCACAACCGTTCTCTGGTCGTACCCGCTCAGACGGCGGACGGCGTGGGGCACGATCAGTCCGACAAAACCGATGGGGCCGACAAGGGAGACGACGGAAGCGGTGGCCAGCCCTCCTCCGATAAAAATGTCACGTTGAACCCGTGGCACATCCACGCCCTGTCCGAGAGCCATGCCCTCCCCCAGCGCAATGTGATTGAGGGCTCTGGCGTGCCAGCCGATCATGGCCAATCCGGGAAGGAGGAGCGGAAGGAGAGAGATCATTTCCCTGTAACCGATCACATCGATCCCTCCCATCATCCACCGCTGAAAGATGACCAGGGCGTTCGGATGGGCCAGATAGGTCAGCAGCAGAATGCCTCCGCCGCAGATGATGCTGATGGTCACGCCGGCCAGAAGAAGAGTAGTGACAGACACCCCGCCTCTGCGGCGGGCGAGGCGGTAGATGAGAAACAGGCTCAGGAATGCGCCGGTTACAGCAAATAGCTGAAGGGATGAAAACGGCCCCCAGCCGATCCAGAGGGAGGGGACCGCAATGGCCGTAAACGCCCCAAGAGAGGCGCCGCCGCTGACCCCGAGCGTGAAGGGCTCCACCAGGGGATTGCGGAAAAGCACCTGAAAGGCCGCCCCGACAACGGCCAGAGCTCCTCCGGAGAGAAGCCCGAGAAGGACGCGCGGCAGCCGCTGCAGCCAGAAAATATTCCCTTCCGGTGACGATATCCCCTTGAGAAAGTCCGATACATGGTGCAGGGCCACCCTCTCGGGTCCGATCCAGGGGGCGGCGACAAAAACCGCCATAAAAAGGAAAGCGTAGAGAAGAACCGTTTTTTTCATGCGGCGCCTCCGCCCTGATCCGGAAGAACGATGGGCTTGTTCACCTGGGGATGAGTCCCGACAAAGATGCCCCTTCCATAGACTTCGGCCAGGACCGGGGAGCGCAGCACTTCGGCCGGAGGACCCGAGCGGACCGGCCGACCGCCGGAGAGCAGAACGAGGCGGTCGCTGAAGAGGGAGGCCAGGTTCAGGTCATGGGTGACGACCACGATTCCCATCCGCCCGTCCGCCAGCTCTCTGAGCAGGCGAAAAAACTGAACCTGGCGGTGGATGTCCAGCGCCCCGGTCGGTTCATCGAGCAGCATGATCTCGGGCTCCTGGGCCAGGACGGACGCCAGGAAGGCCCTTTTCCTCTCGCCTCCCGACAGTTGAGAGAGCCTCCTCCGTCGGAAGTCCATCAGGTCCGTGAGGGCGAGGCTGCGGTCGACGGCATTCTCATCCGCGCCGGACAGCCCTCCCAGCCCCTTGAGATAGGGATAGCGCCCCATTCGAGCAATGTCCTCCACCGAATAATCAGAGGAGCTGGTCAGTTCCTGAGGGAGAAAACCCAGCGTCCGGGCCGCTGATTTTCGGGCGGTGGAGGACAGGCTCCGCCCGTTCAGAAGGACGGCCCCCCCATCCGGCCGCAACACACCGGCGGCGATTTGAAGCAGCGTGCTCTTTCCGGCGCCGTTGGGACCGATGATCCCGACAAATTCGGCTTTTTTTATTTCCAGAAGGGGGACATGCAGGCTCCATCCTGATTCTTCATACCGGTGGCTGATATTCCTGAGTACGAGAACGGGATCACTCAATGTAGGCCTCCGGATGAATGACCCGGGCCAGCCGGTCCGCTGTCTGTCCCACTCGAACACCGGGAATGAGAAGGAAATCCTCGGTGAGGAAATAGATCCGGTCCTCGGCCACCGCCTCCAGAATGGACAATTTTTGCCAATCCTGCCGCAGAAGGTCGATTTTTCCCACGGGAAGCCCCCCGATTTCAATGATGATCCGGGGCTGCCGGCTGATAAGGACCTCCTTTGAGATCTGAGGATAGGATGCGCCCACTTCGGAAAATATATTTCGGCCTCCCGCCAGTTCAAGCAGCTCATGAAGAAACGTTCCTTCTCCCATGGTCATAATCCCGGTCAACTCACCCGGGGTGTGTCCCAGGCTTAAAAAAACCGTTCGCGGACTGCGCCCGCCGATTCGGTCCCGAACGGCGGCCAGTTCCTTTGAAATTTGAAGGCAGAGCGCTTCCGCTTCGGTCCGCGCATTCAGTAAACCGCCGATCGACCGGATGGCGGCAAACAGATCGGACAGGTTCTCCAGCGTCAGAGGGAAAAAAGGGATGCCGTACTTCCGGCAGAAATCCGCCATGGTTCCCTGTCGCCCCTGGGACAAATAAAGATCCGGTTTCAAAGACAGAATTTTTTCCCGGCTGGGATCGATCAGACCACCGATGCGAGCCTTGCCTTCGACCTCCGGAGGATAGGTGCTGAACCGGCTCACGCCGACGACACGGTCGCCGCAGCCGAGGGAAAAAACGATCTCCGTCAAGCCGGGTGTGCCGCAGATGATGCGAACGGGCCGGGCCGAAAAAACTGCCGAACTTTCCGTTTGATCCGTTTTGAATCCGGTTCCCCTGTCGAGTTTGAAAAGCAGGAGTGAAAGAGCCGTGCCCAGGCCGGCAAAGGCCAGAAAAAGTAACGCCGTCTTGACTCGTCCGTTCACCATGGTCTTTTCATCATTGTGCATGGCTTGAGAGCGGATGTCAAAGCGCCTCTTTTCCATCATTGGAATATCTTGTTTTGCAGAAAAAGGGCTTCCATGCTATTTTTAGGAAGGACGTGAGCCGAAAAATAACAGGTTCCGGCACACCATCCTATTCGGCCGAAAAGGAAATACGACCATGAAAAAAAACGGGAAAACCGGAAAAAATCATGTGTCCCGTTTTGGCGTCTCCATCGAAACGGACCTGCTGGATCAGTTCGATGCGCTCATTCAGAGGAAAGGATACAGAAGCCGCTCCGAAGCCTTCCGTGATCTCATGCGGGAACAGCTGGTCCGGGAGGAATGGGAGGACGGGGATAAAACGGCCGTAGGCATTCTCGGCCTTGTTTACAGCCATGACACCCGGGAGCTCACCAAAAAACTGAATCGGATCCAGCACCGTTTCTTCCGGAACATCATCTCCACCACCCACATCCACCTGGATCACCACAACTGCCTGGAAGTGATCGTTATGAAAGGGAAAAGCGCCGACATCACCCACATTGCGGACATACTGATCAGCACCCGCAGCGTGAAGGACGGCAAACTTCTGAAAACGACAACCGGAGCGGAAATCGGATGAGAGGTGGAAAAAAGAAAAGGCCGCCCTGCCCGTATGGGGAAAGGCGGCCTTAGGGGGATGGATTAATAAATGGGATTTATGGGAAAATCCTTCAAAAAAGGAGGGCAAAAAGGGAGGTTCTTATTGCGATTTTTTTGTTTTGTCCTCATTTTTACATTCCATACCTATATACGTGTTTTGTCAGCAAAAAGTTGCTGATTCATTCCATCTGAAATCAGCCCGGAAAGGAGGACGCCATGGACAAGGACACATTCAGGACATTCGGACATCGCTTTGTGGACTGGATCGCCGACTATATGGAGGGGCTTGAACATCTTCCAGTCGCCCCTTCCATCCGCCCGGGAGACATCCGGTCCCGGCTGCCGAAAGAGGCTCCGATTCAGGGGGAGGACATGGAAAAAATCTTTGACGACTTCCGCACCCTCATCCTGCCCGGAATGACCCACTGGCAGCACCCATCCTGGTTCGCCTATTTCCCCGCCAACAACAGCCCCCCCTCCGTTCTGGCCGAAATATTAACGGCCGGCATGGGGGCCCAGTGCATGATCTGGCAAACCTCTCCCGCGGCGGAGGAACTGGAGGTCGTGACGCTGGACTGGCTGCGAGGGATGCTCGGACTTCCCGAAGACATGACCGGCGTTATCCAGGACTCGGCTTCTTCTGCGACCCTGGCCGCCCTGTTGACGGCCCGTGAAAAGGCGACCGGTTACACCGCAAACACGTCCGGCATTCAGACTCCTCTTGTTGTCTATCTGTCGGAAGAAGCCCACTCAAGCGTGGAGAAAGGGGTCAAAATCGCCGGATACGGCAATCGCAATCTGCGCCGCATCCCGACGGATGACTCCTTTGCCATGATCCCGGAGGAGCTGGAGAGGGCCGTCGAAAAAGACCGGCAAAGCGGTTTTTCCCCCTGCTGTGTCGTGGCCACGGTGGGTACGACATCCTCCTCCGCCATCGATCCCCTGAAGGAGATCGCGGAGATCTGCCGCCGCCGTCAGCTCTGGCTGCATGTCGATGCGGCCTATGCCGGGACGGCAGCCATCCTCCCTGAAAAGCGATGGATTCTGGACGGGGTGGAGGGAGCCGATTCGTTCGTTTTTAATCCCCATAAATGGATGCTGACCAATTTTGACTGCTCCGCCTATTTTGTAAGGGAGCCATCCGCTCTCATCCGCACTTTTGAAATTCATCCCGAATATTTAAAAACCGGAGTGGATGCACAGGTCAAAAACTTCAGGGACTGGGGCATCCCGCTGGGGCGGCGGTTTCGGGCGCTCAAGCTGTGGTTTGTTCTCCGCTCTTACGGAATAGAGGGAATTCAGCAGATGGTCCGCCGGCATATTGAATGGGCCGGGCTGTTCTCCGGGCATATCAAGGACAGTCCTCACTTTGAGCTGATGGCCCCCGTGCCGCTGAGCCTGGTCTGTTTTCGATTGAACGACGGCCGGCCTGAAGAGGAGCTTGACGAATTGAATCAAACACTCCTCGAACGGCTCAACGCCTCCGGGAAACTTCTAATGACTCAAACCCGTCTCAGAGGACAATACGTTCTCCGCCTCTCCATCGGAGCCCGGCTGACTGAAACAAGGCACGTTGAGGAAGCCTGGCAGCTGATTGACGCCTTCGCCAGGGACCTCATCACAACAGGCGCATGAGAGAGGGGGCGTTCGACAGAATCTCATCCACAAACCGGGCCGCAACAAGGCCGGCGCCTTCCCTGTTCAGATGAATTCCGTCTATGGTGTAATGAAGGCCGTGATCGGACCCGGATTCGGCTTCAGGAAAGACGGGAAAAAGAGCGGATTTCAGCAGGGCCCATGCGCTCCTTGGTACATAAGGTGAGGCGGTTTTCTCCTGAAGCCTCGACAGAAAAATCCGCCGGAGATCGACATAACGCGTGTGTGTTCTTCCGCGGCAGAGCTCCTCGATCCGGTGGCTCATTGTCTCCAGCTGTTGATTCCACCGATTGTCGGCATCCTCTCCGATCAAAAGCGGAGACACGGCCAAAACAAGGGATGACCGCTCCTCCAGCCAATCCACCAACCTTTCATAGTGGAGAACAAAGGAAGCCGTCCCGGCCGCCCAAGGCTGACCGCGGAGGATTTTCAGGACCGGATAGGTTGCAGAAACCCGGACCAGCACATCATTGACGCCGATCCAGAGAAAGGCGATGTCCATCCTTTCAACAGGCAGCCTCCGTACCCGGCGGTAGAGGCTGATCACGGTATCGCCGCCT
>JAHIPL010000147.1 GCA_018894615.1 Acidobacteriota bacterium
ATGCTTCCCCGTTCGACGGACCGACGCAATATCAGAGAACGGAACCAAGGCCGGACATCAGGACGGAGCCAGGAAATCCAGAGGCTCATCGGCCGGGCGCTGCGGACCGTTGTCGACATGAATCTGCTGGGAGAGAGAACCATCATCATCGACTGCGACGTCATTCAAGCTGATGGAGGAACACGGACGGCCTCCATCAACGGAGCCTGCATCGCTCTGGCCCTTGCGCTGCAGCAAATGATGAACAAAGGGATCATCGACACCATGCCTCTCACCAATCTGATCGCCGCCGTCAGTGTGGGAATCGTGGATGGGCGCCCCCTTCTCGATCTTGACTACAGTGAAGATTCCCAGGCCGAAACCGACATGAACGTGGTCATGACCGACACCGGGCGATTCATCGAAATTCAGGCTTCGGCCGAAAAAAGCCCCCTTTCCAAAGAAAAATTCAATGAACTCCTGGCCCTGTCAGAGGAGGGGCTGGAAAAAATCATAGAATACGAAAAAAGTGTCCTGAAAAACGAAAGCATGCTCTTCATGGCCTATGGGAACAACAGGGGGAGCGAATGAACCATATTCTTGTGTCGGGAGGCGCCGGATTTCTCGGACATCATCTCTGCGGGGTCCTTCTGAAGAACGGATCGGATGTCATCTGTGTCGATAATTTTATTTCGGGACGGAAGGACAATATCCGTGATTTTTTCTGCCACCCCTATTTTGAATTGATTCGCCACGACATCATCTCCCCTCTTTTTGTGGAAGTTAAAAGAATCTATCACCTCGCCTGCCCGGCTTCCCCCATCCATTATCAGGTCAACGCCATCAAAACCATCAAAACCAATGTCCTGGGAACCATCCACATGCTGGGACTCGCCAAAAGAACCAACGCCCGCATTCTGCTGGCCTCCACTTCCGAAATTTACGGCACGCCTGAAGTGCATCCGCAAAGCGAATCATACCTCGGCAACGTAAATCCCATCGGCCTTCGAAGCTGCTACGATGAGGGAAAACGGGTTGCGGAAACACTGATGATGGACTACCACCGGCAGAATAACACCGATATTCGCATTGTCAGGATCTTCAACACATACGGCCCCGGAATGGCAGTCGAGGACGGACGCGTCGTGAGCAATTTTATCGTCCAGGCTCTCAAGGGGCATCCCCTCACCATCTACGGCGATGGAACCCAAACCCGTTCCTTCTGCTTCGTTTCCGATATGATCCGCGGTCTGATCGCTATGATGGATACGGAAGATTTCATCGGACCCGTCAACCTCGGCAATCCTGAAGAGTGCTCCATCCTTGAGCTGGCCGAAACGGTTATCCGCATGACCGGAAGTCGATCGAAACTGATCTTCCATCCGCTCCCTGAGGATGATCCCATCCGCCGCTGTCCCGACATCTCTCTGGCCCGGGAAAAGCTGAACTGGGCGCCGTCAATTCCGTTGGAAGAAGGGCTAAAACGGACCATCGACTACTTCCGGAAACAAATCGGCCTGGGAGGCTGAATCCTCAATCATTCATCAGCAGCCCGCCCGACAACCAAATGCCACCCAAGAAAATTTCATTTTTTTGGACAAACAGAAAAATGATGCCGTCATGTAAATCCTTGAATTTTCCCTGATTTAGGGTTACCATTAACAAACCATCTCAGAGAAGGGCACAAAAAAGGATCGAATCATAAATTAATTTAAACCAGCATGTCCCAAGGAGGTTACGATGTCTCTGGTCACCCTCTTTATTGTTTTCGGTATCATAGCCGGCGTAATAACCCTTTTTATCCTGTTCATCGCCAAACAGTACAGAAAAGTCGGCCCCAACGAAGTCCTGATCATTTCGGGGGGAAGAAAGAAAAGCGTCTCCCTTCCGGACGGGACCAAGCAGAAAATAGGGTTCCGCTTCCGTCTCGGAGGAGGAACATTTGTGTGGCCGTTCATCGAGACCGTCGATGTGCTTCCGCACGACATCATCAACATCGACATCAAAACGCCCGAGGTCATCACTAAAAACGGCATTCACATTCTGGCCGAAGCCACGGCGCAGGTTAAAGTCGGATCGAGCGCCGACTCCATTATTCTCGCCGCCGAGCAGTTCCTCGGAGGCGGCAGGGATGGGATCCGCGGCGTCGCCGGCAATATCCTCGACGGCAAGGTCCGGGCCGTTCTCGGTACGCTGACCGTGGAGGAGATTTATACCGGACGCCAGGAATTCGCCGACATGGTCATCGGGGTCATCGAAAAAGATTTTTCGAAGATGGGATTGACGCTTTTGTCATTCGCTCTTAAGGAAATCAGCGATACGTCGGGATATCTGGAATCGCTGGGAAAACCACAGATCGCCGCCGCTAAGAGGGACGCCCAAATCGCAGAAGCTGAAACGGAAAAGGAAGCCATCATCAAAACCTCCCAGGCCCGCAAGGAATCAGAAGTCGCCCGCCTCCAGTCCGAAGCTCAGATCGCCAAAGCCCAGTGGGAAAACGAAGGCAAGAAGGCTCAGTCACAGGTCGAAGTGAACAGACAGAAAGCGCAGGCCGATTTTGCCTATGAACTGGAGCGCATCCGCCTCTCTAAAGACATTAAAAAACAACAGGCCCAGGTGAGCCAGATCGAAAAGGAAGAAGCCATCAAGCTCGAGGAACTGGAAATCTCCCGGAAACAGAAGGAGCTGGAATCCCATGTGATCAAACCGGCGGAAGCCAGAAAATTCCAGATCCAAGCGGAAGCCGACGCGGAGGGCTACCGGATCGAAGCGGAAGCCAGAGGAAAATCGGAAGCCCTCAAGATGGAAGCTGTGGCCGAGGCGGAAAAAATCCGGCAGAAAGGATTGGCCGAATCCGAAACCATGCTCCTGAAGGCCGGCGCGTGGGATAAATACAACGAGGCCGCCATCATGGAGCTTTATCTGTCCATTCTTCCTGAGTTGGCCAGGGCCGTATCCGAACCCCTCAGCAAGGTGGATAAAATTGTCCTCATCGGCGGCGAGAAAGGAACCGGCGCCACCAAACTCACTTCCCAGGTCGCCGAGATTCTGGCGCAGATGCCGGATGTCGTCGAGTCCCTGACGGGGGTGGATCTGAAAAAGTATTTCAAGAACAAACTCAATCCCGAAGAGAAAAAAGACTCCTGATCTCCCTCAGAGAAAAACCAATGATGGTATCGAATAAAGCCAATCAAATCGGGGAATCCCCAACCTTCAAGGTCACAGCAAAAGCCAAAGCCATGAAGGCCGAAGGCATCGATGTTATCGATCTGAGCGTCGGTGAACCGGATTTCCCTACCCCGGAGAATATCAAGGAGGCGGGAATCAAAGCCATTCGGGATAATTTCACGAAATACACGCCCATCGGCGGTATTCCCGCTCTGAAGAAGGCTGTAGCCGGCCGGTTGAAGGAAGACTGCGGTCTGGACTACAAACCCAGTGAGATCATCATCTCTTCCGGCGCCAAAAGCTCCCTTTATCATCTCATTCAGGCCCTCATCAATCCCGGAGATGAAGTCATCATCCCGTCTCCCTATTGGGTCACCTATCCGCACTCCGTCAATCTGGCCGAAGGAAAACCGGTGATCGTCCAGACCAAGGAAGAAAACGGATTTCTTCTGACGCCCGAACAGCTCAAAGCCTCCATCACCCCCTCCACCAAGGCCCTTCTTCTCAACAACCCCTCCAACCCGACCGGCGCCGCATACACCCGGCAGCAATTGGAGGCCCTGGCGGAAATCATCCTGGATGAGGACATCACCGTCATCGCGGATGAAATATACGAAAAGCTGGTTTATGACGATTTTAAGTTTGCGAGCTTTGCCTCTCTCGGTGAAGAGATCAAGAAAAAAACAGCCGTCATCAACGGCGTGTCCAAGGCCTATGCCATGACGGGATGGAGGATCGGCTACACGGCGGCTCCGGAAGAAATCATCAACGCCATGGACCGCATTCAGGGCCACACGACATCCAATGCCAACACCATCGCCCAGATGGCCAGCCTGGAAGCGCTGAACGGGCCCCAGTATGAAATATCTCGCATGGTGGCCGAATTTCAGCGGCGCCGGAATTACATGCAGATGCGGCTTCAGTCCATCCCCGACGTTTCCTGCTACAAGTCCCAGGGTGCGTTTTACCTCTTCCCCAATTTCTCTGCCTACTACAACAAGGAATTCAATGGACATCCCATTCGGAACTCCTACGGCCTGGCCTATTTCCTGCTCATGGAAGCCAACGTGGCCATTGTTTCGGGAGAGGCTTTCGGAAACGACAACTATCTCCGTTTCTCCTATGCCAACTCCATGGAAAATCTGGAAAAGGGGATAGACAGGATCGCGGCCTCCCTTTCCCGGCTCAAAACGGCCAGGAAAGTCAAACGGATCGCCCTCAACAATGCCGTCACCCGGGTAACCGGTTCCGTCCCGGTGGAATCCACGCTCTCCCTTCAGATGCGGGATGCCCTTGTCGCGGAGATGGAATCGTCCCTTTCCTACGCAAACTATTTCGAGTGGAATGCCAATATAAACGGAGTCATTATCCAGCTCCGGACAAACGTCCCCCATCTCAATGACTTCTGGGTTGAAAACTGGTACCCGGCCCAGCTGGAAGCCGATCTGGAGCCCCACGGCATCATTTACGCCGTCGACGGCATTCCGGGAAGAGAGCCCCGGGTTTTTTACAGCCGGGAGTCGCAGACGGGGATTCTCGTCAATACGGACAATTACGGACCGCTCCGCAGCCTCGCCATCGGTCTTGTTTCCGATATTTCATCCCGGCTTTTTCAAGTGAACACGGTCAGAGGCATGTCGGGCGATATCGACGGTTTGGGATTCATCCTGATCGGGCCCAAGGGATCCAAAAAGACAGAGCTGTTTTTTACACTGCTGGAAAAAGAGGCGATCCGGCTGCACGCCAATGATGTGGTGTTCGTCCGTTTTTCAGGGAACGTGCCGATGGCCGATTCCGCGGAGCGCAAACTCTTTGTGCCCACACAGGCCGTGGCTGCGTATTCACCCCTGGCGCCCCTTTTTGACGGATGCAAATGTGAAAATGTCGTTCTTCGTAAAGAAGAGTGCCGGAACGAGACATGTCTGGCGACGGATGACTGCCGCCTGGACCGCGGTTCGTCCTTTTGCTATGACGCCTCCAAAAAAGCCTACGCCATGCTGGATCCGTACTGGCTGGACGGCCCGGCCAAACACATTAAAAGAACAACGCTCAGCCGGATTTTCCTTCTTCGGAACGACAGGGTGTCCCCGCCTCTTGTGAAAGCGGAAACGGAAGACGCTCTTCGTATCCTGGAAACAGGCGAAAGCCTCGGCGCCCGAATAGAAATTTCAGATTCGGCACCGGCCGTTTTTTTTAATCCCCATCTCCTCGATCGTTCATCGGACAACATGGACGGACAGCGGCAGTTCTACCGCCGGCTTCTGAACAGCACTTCCTGTTACCTGTTCAACAGCGGCGCGGCCTCCGCCGAAGATCTTTTCCAAATCATCAGCGGGAAGTGATCTTTTTTAAACGATGAATGATTCAACGATTTACAATGAAGATGCCTATAATAAATTCGCCGATGAGTTCCACCGGGTCATTCACGGACCCAATATTCGCAAAGTCGACCTGAAATGGCTCGAGCCTAGAGCCAAATCAGCCGGAATTCGAACCAATTTCGGCTCTTATGGATGGCGATCGGCCATCTCCAGCCGCATCGCCCCAAAGACCGTCTATCTCGGCAGTTCCAAGGTCCGGCTTCCCCATCCGGCAGCAGGTTCTGGCCATTCCGGAACACAACCTGAATGTCGCCCTCGGCACGGATTACATGGGGGAAGATAAAAAGGGGTTTCTCCGCCAGGCCATGTGGACGGCGGACAGACTGGGCATGCTCGGGCTTCACGCCGGCACCAAAATCGTCACCGTGCGGGATTCCGCCGACAAACTCAAAACCTACGGCGTTTTTATGTTCGGATTGACCGCCACCGGCAAGTCCACCTGGTCCTGCCATCAGCTCGGACTGGATCACAAAAAAGGGGAAAAAACATTTGTGACACAGGACGACATCGTTTTTCTTCAGAATGACGGTTCCGCCCTTGGGTCCGAGAATAATTTTTTCGTCAAAACGGATGTGGAGAAGGAATACCAGGAAGCCATGTACAACGCTCTGATCGACAGGAGCGCCTATTACGAAAACGTCATGATCAAAGCCGACGGAAACGTGGATTTTCTGGACGAAAGCCTGACCGCCAACGGACGGTCCGTTCTGCAGCGTAAAAAACTGATCGTTGAACTCGGCGGGAAAAAAATCCCCATCTACACAAAATCCATCGACCTTCCCTCTCTGGACGAGCTGGACGGCCTGATTTTTGCCTTTATCACGCGGCGAAACACCATGATGAGCTTCGCCCAGGAGCTCTCCCCCGAACAGGCCGTCCTGGCTTACCTGTGGGGAGAAAGCACCCACAGTTTCGCCAGCCAGCCCGCCAAGGCCGGGGAGTCCGTCAGGATCGTGGGGACCGACCCCTTTATCATCGGGTCCCGCGCATCCAAGGTCAACCGTTTCTACGAAATCATCATGTCCCTCGTCAGCCGCTATCCCGGTAAAGTGAAATTCATGCAGTACAACACCGGAGGCATGGGCGAGATCATCGAGACGAACGAAGCCGGCGGAACGTTGAACAAACAGCTCATCCGCAAGGTCAAACGGGTTCCCATTCAGCTCATGGCCCAAATTCAGAGGGGAGACCTTCGGGGAAGCAACACCTATGAAAAGAGCCTCCTGGGGACGAAGGAGATCGTTAAGGCCGAAGGACGGTCTCTGGACGAGTGGAATATTCGTCAGTTTTACAGCCGGGACAGGATCGATTTGTACATCAGGGAACTCGTCGAGGGACGACGGGCCTTCACGGAAGGCGGCCCGGAGGAGGAACTCCCTTCGATCGAGTGGGAGACCAAAAACCGGCCGCGGCGCGGCGGTTTCACCCGTCTCAGGTAGCCGCCCCTTTCAATTCCTTTGAGGCCAACCGCCGTTCGATGTCTTCCGCCATCAGATGAAGCAGAATCAGATGAATTTCCTGAATCCTGGCCGTGTCCGGGCTCGGAACAGCCAGGAGAACATCGACCGCTCCCCTTAACCGGCCACCGCCTTCGCCCGTCAGGGCAAGGGTATAAAGTCCTTTTTCACGAGCGGCTTGAAGCCCGCGAATCACATTGTCCGAACGGCCGCTGGTCGTGAGGCCGACAGCCACATCTCCGTTCCTTGCCAGGGCTCTAATCTGGCGGCTGAAAATGTCGGAAAAATCCCGATCATTGGAGATGGATGTGAGGACCGAAGTGTCCGTGGACAGGGCCAGAGCGGGTAACGGTCTTCGGTCGACGCGGAATTGATTGACGATTTCCGCGGCAAAATGCTGGGACTGAGCGGCGCTGCCTCCATTTCCAAAAATATAAAGGGTGCTCCCCTGGTCCATTCGCCGGGAAATCTCCTCTAGGGCATCGGACAGAGCCCGTTCGTCCTCCCGCAGAAAAGCCCGGAAAACCGTATTCAGATTTTCAATGATGGATTCATACTTCATGATCAGTTCCTTCACGGCGGCATTCCGTATTCAGACTTAAATCGTCCCTATTCATCGATGATTCCAGAATATCCACTCCCTCCTGAATGACGGCCCGGGTTTTACTCATCAAGCCGTCCATCGACTCGACAATGATGCCGTTCAGTGAAATGGCCGGATGAAATTTCACTCGAACGACACCCCTTCTGATCCAGAAGCTCCCCTTGGGCATCAAATCAAAGGAGCCCGTCATGGAGATGGGGAGAATAGAGACACCGCTGTTTATCGCCAGAAAAAATCCGCCCCGCCGGAAGGGTCCCATTTTCCCATCGAGGCTTCGCGTGCCCTCCGGAAAAATCAAAAAGGAATAATTCCGGATTTTCATCAGCTCGGTGGCGCGTTCGATGCTCTTTTTCCCGGTGTTGATCCCCTTTCTGTCCACAGAAACAAATCCGGCAAAACGCATGGCCGGCCCGATGATCGGAATCCGGCTGACGGGCTTTTTCATGATAACCCGGACAACGTGCGGGATGACCTGGAAAACAAGCGGGCCGTCCATAAAACTGAGATGGTTGCACATGAAAACATACTTTTTCTTTTTATCCACCCATTCCTTCCCCGAAACGTCCATCCGGATTCCGACAATTTTGAAGAGAATCCAGAGCGCCCCTCTGGCCACAACAAACAACGGCGTACGAAGCCTCAGAAGAAAACAGACCAGGAGAAATGGGATAAGAAGAAGGATAAACAGAAAACAGACAGGGACAAGCAGGAGTGTTCTCATGGCAGCCGCCCGATTATATCACAGGGCCGGGATGCTTGTCTTTCACCCTCCTGACCTGCTCGAGAAGCCCTTTTATCTCTTCCGTGGGAAAAAGGGCGAAATCCCTGGTCAAAAGTTCCAGGGCCCGGTCATAATCCTGAAGAATGATATAAAACTTCGCCGCATGGAGCAGAATGAGATGGTTTTCTGGAAAGAGGCTGAGAAGACGATCGATGATGTTCCGGCCTTCTTCCGGCCTGTCCGTCAGGGCCAGATAGGAGGCATAAGTCACATAAAAATGCTGGGACATATTGGGACCGGTCCGAAGGAGTTCATCAAAATAGCGTTTTGCCTCATCCGGACGGCCGTTAAAGGTGTAAAAAGCCGCCAGTTCTTCATGTATCCGCGTTTTGAAACGGGTATAAAGGAAATGATCGGACCTGGAGAGAATGCTGTTGAATATCTCCAGGCTCTTCTCTTCGTTTTCACTGAGGGAAAACTGGGCGATGTTGAAACGGGCCAGAATATTCTCTCTGTCGTATTTTTTGATTCCCGTCCAGAATTCCTTTTCGCTGCTTCCAAACGCTCTGTTCTTCGGATACAGCTCCATCCCATAGAGGGCGAGAAGGCCGATCAGGACCAGAATGGAAACGGCCGGTCGCTTTCCTCCCTGCCGAAAAAGAGACGCCATGCCGCCGATAAAAAACACAGAGGGAAGGTAGAGAAATCTCCAGGCCAGAAAGGAGACAGTGGCCTCTGAGAAAATGACCAGCACGGAGGGCAGAAGAGAAAGAAGGAAGCCTGTCAGAAGAAGCGCAGGAGTGAGCCATTTTTTTTGATTTCGCCGGAACGCCGCAAGCATCACAACACCGGATACGACAGCAAGACCGCCGAGAAGCAAAAATTCAGTCCGTCCGAAGATTCTGTCCGCATCGATGGTGAATGGCAGGTTGAAGGGAAAAACCAAACGATACACATAATATCCGATGGATGCGAACAAATCTCCGAAGGGACGGCCTGAAAGCAAAAAACCCGATGAGGAGAGGGACAAAGATCTCAATCCGAACCAGGCGGCAAAAGCGATCAGGAAGGGAGACATTTCACGGACAAGAATTTTCAGTCGGCGGTTTCGGGAAAAAAATATCATCAAAAAGACGGCGGGCAAAAAAAGGGCCGTTTCCTTTGACAGGAGGGAAAAAAAATAGAACAGGCCGGACAGCCGGAGACTGTGGGAGCGGTCGGTTTTCAGGTAGCGCAGAAGCAGAAGACAGGAGAAGGCAATAAACAGGAAGGAAAGAAGATCGGTTCTCCCCGAAATCCAGGCGACATTTTCAAAATGCAGCGGGAAAAAGGAAAAAAGAAGCGCGCCGAAAAAGGAGGGGAACGGCCCCACCCCCAAGAGGGAAAGAAAATAGAACAGGAGAGAGACATTGAGAATGTGAAGACAGATGTTCGTCAGGTGGAAAGCGGCCGGATTTTTCCCCCAGACGGAGAAATCCAGCCAGTAGGAGAGGGATGTCAGCGGACGGTAGAACTGGCTCACCCGCTCCAGCCGCCGGCTGTTTTCATCCTTGCCGAGAGATCCGCCGAAGGGCGATGTCAAAAATTTTGATAAAAATTGCGGATCATGGAGTGCGGGATTCTCCGTGATGAGAAGCACATCGTCCCAGAGAAAATCCCCGGACATGGATGGAAGAAAGAGGGCCAGATTGACCGTGACCAGAATCAGGATGAAGACAAGGTTCTGTCTGGTTGAGGGGCTCATGATGTCGATCTTCATCATACTGAAAAGAAGGAATCATCGCAATGCCGCCTCTTATGCAAAAAAAAAGGCGGCACGGGAAAACCGTGCCGCCGGTTGATGCTTATTCAGATTGATGCTGAATATCAGCTTCCGGATCCGCCGAGCCTTGTCTGCGGTCCGCGAATCCAGCTTCCGTTCCACATAACCAGGTCATAGTCGAAGCTGGCCATGCTGCTCGTTGTGAACATACCCGTACCGGGAGTGGTGACATAATCACCGGATTCCTGCGTGTTGTCACGGCCGAAGGAGGCCACGACAAAATCCTGGTTTGAGGATCCGGCGATACCGTAATTTCCGTTGCAGTTAGTCTGCCCCCAGATGGAGAACGCATTGCCCCATTGGTCATTGACGGGTAAAACCGTGATGTAAAAAGGCGCCATGGTCGTGTAAAAGGCGCTTCCCGCCGTGTAGGTCCCGTTTTGGTTGTAGACCACACCATTGTCCGTCATATAATCCACCATGACACTTGAAATGGTGCTGACATCCTTCATGGTCCCTTTCTGTTTCGCCTTCTGCATGGCCGTGATGGCATTGGGGATGAGGAGAGCGGCCAAAATCCCGATAATAGCCACGACGATCAGAAGTTCGATCAACGTAAAACCTTTCGCTTTTTTGTTCATAAAAACCTCCATTTTTGATCTTTTCAAAATATTAAAATTAATTATAGTGCAATATGCATGCCATTTTCCGGAATTTTTATCCATCAGATAACAAACAAATTAAAAACGGATGAGTATCAAAACGAGGCCGGAATGACACATATTGTCACCCATCGTGACAATAATTGTCACTTTTCTGTGATGTAATGTCCTCCGTTCCTCAGTCCTTCAGATCGAATTTTTCGATGAGATAGCGGAGGGATCGGTAGTTGAGCCCGAGAATCCGGGCGGATTCCTTGAGGTTTCCTCCCGTTTGACGCAGGGCTTCGGAGAGATATTTCCGTGACAGGTCATCCAGAGCGGCATTGAGGTTGAATCCATCCCGGATGGAAAGGGGGGCGGCTGTTTCGGTGGAGGATTCGAGCAGTTCCGGGGGAAGGCTGTCCCTCGTGATGGTTTCACGGTCTTCTATGGCGACGATCCGTTCCATGGTGTTCTCCAGTTCACGGATGTTTCCCGGCCAGGGATAGCGATCGAGGATGTTCATGACTTCCGGACTGATTCGCTTCATCCGGCGTTTCATTTTCTCGCTGTACTTCCGCAGAAAATAATCGACAAGGAGGGGAATATCCCCATTCCGTTCTCTCAGCGGAGGGATGTCGAGGGAGATCACATGCAGTCGGTAGTACAGATCTTCACGAAATTCCTTCTCCGCAATTTTGTCCTTCAGATTTTTGTTGGTGGCGGAGATGATGCGAACATCGACGGGAATCTCCCGGATGCCGCCCAGCTGCCGAATGGTCCTTTCCTGGAGCGCCCGCAGAAACTTGACCTGAATCACGGAAGACATTTCACTGATTTCATCAAGGAAGAGAGTCCCCTTTTCGGCGACCTCAAACATCCCTTTCTTCAGCACCACCGCTCCGGTGAAAGCCCCTTTCACGTGGCCGAACAGTTCACTTTCCAGAAGATTCTCCGGAAGCGCCCCGCAGTTCAGGGAAATGAACGGTTGATCCCGTCTGTCGGACAGATAATGAATGGCGCGGGCGGCCATCTCCTTTCCCGTTCCGCTTTCACCCGTGATAAGAACTGTTGAATCCGTGGCGGCGATTTTTTCGATGAGGTCAAAAACGGCTTGGATCTTTTGGCTTTTGCCCACCATGTTATGAAACTCATACTTCTGCCGCAGTTCCTTTTTAAGGCGCACGTTTTCGCTCTGCAGCCGTCTTTTTTCCAATCCCTGCCTGACAATGATTTTTAGTTCATCTATGTCAAAAGGCTTCACGACATAATCGAGTGCACCGATTTTCATGGCTTCCACAGCCTGTGCGATGGTGCCGTAAGCCGTCATGAGTATCACCGGCACTTCGGGCTTTGAGGAACTGACAGCCTGCAGAACATCCATTCCTCCCATTTTGGGAAGCTTGATGTCGGACAGGACAAGATCATAATCTCCGTTTTCGATGAGTTCGAGGGCGCGCTCGGCGTTTATAGCCGTCCCCACTTCAAGGCCTTCCTTCCTGAATACCATGGAGAGAAGATCGAGGATGCCCTTCTCGTCATCTATGATCAGTATCTTTTCCATTGTTCTCCTCTGTCAGCGGTAGAGGCCGTTCTCTCTCTGGGCGGGAAAGGTGATGAGGATTTCAGTCCCGACATCCTTCTCCGAAAGCAGCGATATGGTCCCTCTATACTCATCCACAATTCGTTTCACAACGGAAAGACCGATCCCCTGCCCGCTTTCAAATCCGGAATAAAAGGGCTCAAACACCATTTTCCGTCTTTCTTCCGACATGCCGATGCCCGTATCAATAAACTGGAGATGGGTCATCCGCCTTTTCCCCTTCTTCAGGTTGATGGTGAGCGTTCCTCCATTCGGCATGGCCTTGGCCGCGTTTTTTATGAGGTTCCAGAAAAGCTGTTTGAACTGATTGGAACTGCCGTAAAAGATTAAATCCGCTTCCCTGAAATTTCCCGCCAGCTCCACGGTGTTCGGCAGATCCCCGCTGCTCTGGAGGATGAACAGGATTTCCTTCAGGACATCGGAAAGAAGGAAGGAGCTGACCACAATTTTACCCGGTGAGGAGAGAGACAAAAAATGATCAAAAGACTGGGAAATCCGGCGGGACTCGGAAACGACAATATCCATTAGCTGTTTTTTTTCGTCCGTCAGCTCGATTTCCCGGCTCAGCACCTGAATGGAACCGGATATGGCGGCCAAAGGATTTCTGATTTCGTGCGCCAGGTGGGCGGCCATGTCTCCGGCAAGCGCGAGCTGTTTCTTTATCTCCAGTTCCCTGCGGGTCCGGTCCAGTTCAATCCTGGTTTTTCTCAGATTCCTCGTCAGATAATTGGAGAGCAGGGCGACGAGGAAAAAGGCACTCCAGGCAATAAAAATACTGTTGAGGAATACTCCGGTTTCGATCCTTTCCTCAGGATTCCCCCCGAAATAGGGAATGACGCCGAAGAAGAGGAGATCCACAAGAAGACCGAAAAAAATGGACGATAAAGCCGCTGTCAGATAAGCCGCTTTTCCGGACAAAAGAATGCCGGCGGCGACGATTTCAAAAATGTACAAAAAATAAAACGTGCCCTGAAGCCCGCCGGAAATGTAGACCAGAACGGTGATGATGAAGAGATCGATCAGAATCTGAAGATAGAGCTGCACCACGTAATGCTTCCATATGGACTGCAGCAGGAGATACACAAGGGACAACGCAAAAATCCCGAAGATAACAAAATAATAGGTATTGATTTCAAGATAGGTGGACGTGCCGAATTGAATGCTGATGGCAGCGATGAGAAGGGCCATGGCCACCGCCGCCCGGATGACAATGACCTGAAGAAGGGTTCTTCTGGTGACATTTTCATTTTTTATCATCAGGCCAATCGTTTTCCGCCGGCGGACACGCTTTCGAAACGTGAGGCTCAGCCCATCTGATTCATCAAATCAAAAATGGGCAGGTACATGGAGATCACCATGACTCCGACCATTCCGCCGACAAAAATAAGGAGAATGGGCTCAAGAATGGACAGCATTGATGCGACGGAGGATTCCACCTCGTCATCATAAAAACCGGCCATTTTGGAGAGCATGGTATCCAGGGTTCCCGTTGCTTCACCGACTCCGATCATCTGGATCATCATAAAAGGAAACCGCCCCGACTCCTTGAAGGCATCCGTCAGGCTGGTTCCCTCCGAAACCATGGAGCGGGCCTTCATGATGTTCTTTTCAACAAGAATGTTTCCGGCTGTGGAAGACGTTATTTTCAGGCTTTCCAGCATGGGTACGCCGCCGGAGAGAAGCGTACTCAAGGTCCGCGTCACGCGGGACAGCCCCACTTTTTCAATCAGGCTGCCGAACAGGGGGATTTTCAGCAAGAGGGGATCGATCACCCGACGTCCCCGGTCCGTTTTTTTGGCATAGCGGTAAAACGCGATGAGGCCGACGAGCCCGATCACGATGAACAGGATGTAGTTCTGAACAAACGTACTCATCCCCACAATCATTCGGGTCATTCCCGGAAGTGTGGCCCCAAGCTCCAGGAATATATTCGCAAAAATCGGAATGACCTTCCACATCATAAAAATCATGACAATGACGGAAAAACCCAGAATGGCGGTCGGATAAATCATGGCCTGGCGGACCTGTGCTCTCAGCTTGACAACGTTTTCCAGGTAATCCGCCAGTCTCTTCAACATGACATCCAGCGAGCCGCTCTGTTCCCCCGAAGCGATCAGATTGCAGTAGAGGTCGTCAAAAACTTTGGGAAATTTTCTTTTGGCCTGGTTCAAAGTCGAACCTGCCTCCACATCGCCCCGGATTTCCGTTATGACCCGTTTAAAATACTTGTTTTTGGTCTGTTCGGCCAAGATCGTCAATCCCTGAATCAACGGCAGTTCCGCATCGATCAGAACGGACAACTGCCGGCTGTAGATGGCCAGTTCCTTCAGGGCGACTTTTTTGCTTTCAAACACAGAGA
>JAHIPL010000148.1 GCA_018894615.1 Acidobacteriota bacterium
AAGCCCATAATGTGATGGCCCACCGATGTAATGTCAACACTGCAATGGATTCATGCACCAAAGCCCAAGGCCACAAATGAGTTAGGAAGTTGCGAATATTGACAAGTTCTCCATTGAGACTTAAATTATAATTATCTTGGAATTGTTTTTTAAGTCTTACAGGAGGGGAGAAGGCTTCTTTCCAAATCGTACGATCGCTTTTTAGGCCTGTTTGTCTGATTTTTTGGAATAAAGCCAAATTCTCTCCTTGGAGGGGAAAATGTTAAAAAAATTAGCGGCAGTGTCCTTTTTTGTAGTCATTTTTTTGATTCCAAAAACTCAGGCTTTCGGGGAACCGCAGATCAGTGCAAGAGCCGAGGTAATGGATCCGACAAGCGGTAGATACAGTCCTGATGCCGTGAGCATCAATGGAGGCTGTCCGGTGACAGTCAAGTTCGGCGGGAGAATCTCGACCAGACAAGCCGCAAAGGTCCAGTTCAGATGGGTTCAAAGCGATGGCCGGAACTCAGCCTTGTCGACACTTGATCTCTCCAATAGGGGATCTCAGAGGGTCGAGCACAGCTGGACGATCAGATCCGATTATGAGGGCTGGGTGAGTATCGAGATCATGAGTCCGGTCTCCCTTAAGTCCAACCGGGTTGAGTTCAAGGTGGACTGTACATCAACGAGTCCGACTTCCAAGGGCCGGACTGCAACTCTCTCCCCTAAATCGCTTCAGCCCGCGAAGGTAGGACAGAAAGTACCCCAATCGAAGACCGATCTCCAGGGATCCCCTATCGCCGGTCCCTGCAGATTTTTTGTCGCCGGAGACAGCGGGGGCATGGTCGATATTTTTGATGCCCAGGGAAGAAAGATCAAGTCATTTGACGGGAACTATACGAGCAATGACGGATTCGCGGTCGGAGATGTCAACGGGGACAATAAAGATGAAATCCTCATCGCCGGTGACAGCAGCGGAGTCGTCGACATCTTTGATCAAGAAGGAAACAAGCTCGGATCATTTGATGGAGACTACACTATCAACGATGGATTTGCGGTCGGAGATGTTAATGGAGACAACAAAGATGAGATCCTTATCGCCGGAGACAGCAGCGGGAGATTGGACATATTCGGATGGACGGGCAGAAACGGAAACAAAATCAAATCGTTCAACGTGAGGTACACCATAAATGATGGTTTTGGAGTTGGAGACGTCGACGGGGATGGTCGGGAAGAGATTCTCGTTTATGGGGAGACTCACTGTTTTGTTGACATTTTTGATTTTGAAGGAGGAAGGCGGAGATTCAGGACAGAATTCAATGCTCCGGACAATACCAGTATCCCCTATACGGCGATCAGTGCTGCGGATGTCGACGGAGACGGATCGTGTGAGATCGTCGTGGCTTTTGCCGTTGGAAAAAGACAGGACCGCGGAGCCTCGGCCTATTTTGGGAAAACGGGGATTCATATTTATTCCCCTGAAGGCCGAAAAATTAGAGAATTCTCCAGCTACACGGAATATGACGGATTTTCAGTGGCTGATATTAATGGCGACGGAGCAGCCGAGATTGTGATAGCGGGTGATTCTACTGGGGCAATCGAAGTTTTCAACAAGAACGGAGAGCAGATTCTCTCGTTCATCGGAAACTTTACGAAGAATGACGGTTTCGCAGTCTCCAAACACCATTAACCAAGAGAAAGTGGAAATCCGGATTTGATTGTCTGGCACGCCTGGAGAAACTCGAACTCGCGACCTCTGGCTAGTGCTTTTTCCTCTTTAGTTAAGAATAGCATACCCATTTTTGTGAAATCAAGGAGGCAATTTTCTTTGACGAATTATCGATGGAATTATTCGGCCAATTTATCCCGTAAAAAATAATGAATCCAATATTCATTGATAAGTCTCTTCGATTCTTCTCGAATTATTTTGAAGTGATCTCCAAAAGGGCCTTAGCAGCCTCCTTTTTAAAAGGGACTTTGTTCATCGAACACGGTATTTCTTGGGAGAATGGATTTAATGCGTTGTTTTTCAGAAAGCTCAGAGGTAAATTTCGTAACGGAGAGATCTTTGAGGTAGCACATTAACAGCCGCAGGTCATACCTATAAATTGAATCGGTAACAGGTTATTCTCTGGTCCAGACTGCCCTAAATGAAAAGGGATATAGAGTATCTGCTGAAAAAGGGTAAAAGACCTGATATGTTCTTTTTTTAACCTCTTCAGAATATACTTCCGAAAAAGTCAGAATTTGACTAAAATCAAACGTCCATGTGTTATCATCAGACCTGGTAATTATCATATTGTACGCTTTATCGTGGCCAACCACATTGTGATAAGACGAACTTGTAGTGCCGATATTCAAGCTGGCATCATCAAAAAGTGTAGTGGAGCTATCGGGGAGCATCGAAATAATGCTTGACGTTAGTCACCACTCTCACCGCGGCTTAATTCATTCCGTCTGAAGAGAGTGTGAATGGAATTTCTTTTGGGTTTTTACCCGAATGAATCAGTACAATATCATCTTTCTTAAACTGGCCGTCCATCTTTATATAACATGTGAGCACGGATTTTTTACCGATATTGATGTCCAATGTTTTTATTCTTCGGCGGCCGGTCGACACATTAAATTCAGCCGCATGTTCTTTGATTTGGTTGAGGGCATCTTTCTGGCTGAAGTGATGTTTTTTGGCATCCTTTATTTTTTGATCGAAATATATCTTCCCGGAAAACTGAATATTGTTTTCGGATCTCCACATAAAATGCCAGGTGCCGTCCACCTCCCATACAGCAAACAATTGAGGTTTAGAGGCAATCTGATGAATAAGATCATCTGAAAGCGAAGGCTTGTTAAACCCGATGCGGTATTCATGGATGGCTTCATCCACCACACCTTTTTGCCAATAAGCTTCCGCTAAAATGAGATGAATAAAATAGTTCTGAGGGTCTAATTTAACAGCCTTG
>JAHIPL010000149.1 GCA_018894615.1 Acidobacteriota bacterium
ACATCCTGCGGCCTAACTTTTTCATGTCCTCAGATCCTGGAACTGGGAGTAGGCGTTCAGGTCGAGGGCAGGGTCCGGCCTCCGCCCCTGTTTATATTGTTCCACCGCCAGAGCGGCGACCATGGCGGCGTTGTCCGTGCAATACCCGGGAGAAGGGATGGCGGCCGGGATGTTGTGCTGTTCGGCCAGAGACAAAAAATCCCGCCGCAGCATGCTGTTCCGCGCCACTCCGCCAACCAGGATCAGGGATCGGGGGCGGATTTTTTGAATGAGTTTTTTCGTGTTGCGGCAGAGCGCATCAACGACTGCCTGCTGAAAACTGGCCAGAAAATCCGGAAGAGCGGCATGTCCGGCGTTCAATTCCTGCTCCCGGATGAGCCGTACCGCCGCTGTCTTTAGACCGCTGAAGCTGAAATCGGCGCTTCCGTCCGACATCTGCGGCAGGGAAAACGGAAATGTCCCTGCCGTTCCTTCAGCCGCGATTCTGTCGATGACGGGCCCTCCGGGATAGCCAAGATCCAGAAACTTGGCGATTTTGTCCAGGGCTTCCCCCGCGGCGTCGTCCCTTGTTTTCGCCAGACACACCACATCGAGTTTTTCCCTCATCAAAAAGATGGACGTGTGCCCTCCGGACACGAGCAGCGCCAGGGCGGGAACAGGGATGGAGGGGTGTTCGATCAGGACGGAGTGGATGTGGGCGGAGAGATGATCCACCGGGTACAGAGGTTTTTGAAAACAGTAGGACAAACCCTTGGCGAAGGACAGGCCGACCAGAAGGGAGCCGATCAGGCCCGGGCCTTGGGTGACGGCAAAACCGTCCACATCGGACAGGGTTCGGCCGGACCGGGTCAGGCATTCGGCGACGACATAACCAATGGACCGGATGTGCTGCCTGGAAGCCAGTTCGGGAACGATTCCCCCATAAGGAGCGTGGATTTCATCCTGAGACAGAACAACACTGCCCAGGACTTCAAAATCCTCCGTGAGAAGGGCCGCCGATGTCTCATCGCAGGAGGTTTCGATTCCGAGAAAGACGGCCGGCCTGGAATCCGCGCCGGTTCGAGGTCGACTTTTCTTCGTCATTTTTTATTCCGCAGTGCCGCCAGCCCCTCAGTGAAAGGCGGTTCGACAATCCCTTTTTCCGTGATGATCGCTTTGATCAAGCGAGCCGGCGTGACGTCAAAGGCTGGATTTCGGACGGGGATATCTGGCAGGGTGATGGGCCGCCCGAACACGGTCCGCACCTCGTCGCCGTCCCGTTCCTCGATTGGAATGCCGTCCCCATCCGGCAGGGAAAAATCGATAGTGCTCAGCGGAGCGGCGATGTAGAAAGGGATCGCGTGCTCCCGCGCCAGAACCGCGACACTGTAGGTGCCGATTTTATTGGCGGCGTCCCCGTTGGCGGCGATGCGGTCAGCCCCGGTGATCACCCGGTTGATCTCCCCCTTTTTCATGAGATACCCGGCCATGTTGTCCGTAATCAGGACCACGGGAATGCCGTCCCGATGGAGTTCCCAGCAGGTCAGGCGGGCGCCCTGAAGAAAGGGACGTGTTTCTCCGGCGTAAACCGTGATTTTTTTCCCCGCTTCGACGGCGGCCCTGATGACGCCCAGAGCCGTTCCATATCCGGCTGTGGCCAGCGCACCGGCGTTGCAGTGGGTGAGGACCGTGTCTCCGTCCGAAAGAAGGGCCTGGCCCCACTGTCCCATGGCCCGGTTGATCTCCACATCTTCCCTGTCCATGAGGCAGGCTTCATTGACAAGGGATTCCTTCAGATGGGCCAGCCCTCCTGTTCTGTCGGCCTCGTACACTCTCTCCATTCTATTCAGAGCCCAGAACAGATTGACCGCCGTCGGCCGGGTCTCCGCCAGGCGTTTGAAAATGTGTTTCGCGGCCGCATCCAATCCGTTTTCGGAATTTATAGCCAGAAAACCCAGGGCGACGCCGTAGGCGGCCGTCACACCAATCGCCGGAGCGCCCCGGACAACCATCGTCTCAATCGCCTCGGCGGCCTGCTCAAAGGTGCCGCATTCAACCCAGATTTCTTCGTTCGGAATTTTCCGCTGATCGATCAGAACCACCCTGTCCTTTTTCCACTCAATCGTCGGCTTCATGCGTTCTCTCTTCCTTCCTGTCCGTTTTCCAGCCCGGGGTTTTCGGCCCGGGCCATTTCCATTTTTTTATCCACCGGATGTAGGATGCCTGGAAATTTTCAAGCGCCTCGCCCGTCAGGCTCTTCTCCAGCCGATCATAACAAAAAATGATCTGAAGATCATTGTCTCTGTCCGTCTCAAGGGACAAAAGGCCCAGTTCCTTGGCTGTGACCGCCTCTTCGAAGCTCCTCCGGTAATCCTCCCGATGGACGGCCACCTGGGCCGCAAGATAGTGGAAGTAGCCGCAGGCCATGTCCTTCCCGATAAGTTTGTCCAGCCGCTTCTGAAGGGACTGCAGCTTGGAGATTCGTTGCGATTTCTCCGTATCGAGGACTTCTGCCAGATCCGCTTCGACCACTCTCTCCGCCGCCAACAGAAGAACGGGTTTCAGCCGGCTCTGGTCAAGAAGATGATCATAAATCCGGCGTGAGGCTCCGCTCAGCTCCAGATTTTCCAGGGCCCGGGCCGCGCCGAACAAAGCCAGGTCCGAGGCCCATCCCTCCGCCTGCGAAAATCCCTGTTGAAAGGCGTTTCTAAAACTCTCTTCCGCATCCTCCCAAAGGCCCAGTTCAAGTTCCGCCATCCCTTTAACCAGATAGGACTGGGCATCGGTCCGCCCTTTTACGGCGGCCGCCGCTTCCAGACGGGCGCTCTTGAAGGAAGAGAAAGCGGCATCCGTCCGATAGGCCCGCGCCTGCTCCATCCCCCTTGAGTAGTGGTGCTTCGCAAGTTTCAGGTGGGATACACAGGCCGCCGTCCCGATGAAACCGAGGATCATAAAGAAACAGCCCGCAATCTTACTCCGGTTCGGCATATCCATCCTCTCTTCCCTCCAGAAGGCTCTTGATCACCTCGGCCACCGCATCCCGGGACTCGGTATATCCCAACAGTTCCTCCAGAAAATCGGCCGCTTCAGAGGCGATACGGCCCAGGGCGTCAAAAATCCGCTTCTCCGTTCCGGCCGGGGACAGGTCCGTCTTCGCCTGTTGAATTCTTGTCCCGTAAACCCGGACAATCTCCCTGTAATTTTCCTTTTTCAACTCCTCATGGAAGAGGCCGCAGAGAAAGGGGTCTTCCAGACCGATCAGCGGGTAGAGAGCGACAAAGGCTTTTCGAAGCGCGCGCATGTTGTTTGTCTCCACCTCCCGGCCGAACTCCGGTCCCAACTTCCCGTTGAAGTCAAAAAAATAAAGAATAAATGCATCGGGTTTAAGCCGAATCCTTCCCGGATCAGCCCAGACTTTCCAGGCCATCACTTTGCTTTTCCAGTCCTTCCTCCGCTTCACCAGCCAGAACAATGTGGAAAAGAGGAGAGGAAAATACAAATATGATTTTTTCGGAAGAATATCCTTCAACAGTTTGGTCCCGTTTTTCAAAACCTGTTCGAATCGGTCAGCCATGATCTATCACCTCACCGCTACAACGTTCCCCTATCGCCGAACAGCGATCAATCCATCAATGGATTCAGTTTAAAAAGAGGGCTGAATAAATGTCAAGGGGTCGTGCCCCCGGTTTTCATCTCCGGCGGGTTTTCGGTCAAGGTTTCCCCTTATCAGCAGCCCAGAGGGCGGCGCCGATCCAGCCGGCCGAATTGCCCAAGCCGGCTTTTTGGATGCGGCAGACGTCAAAGGCCGCCTTGAAGGACAGCGCACGGGCCTGCTCGAGGGCCGGATCAAGGAGCAAACCGCCGGCTCTCATCATCCCCCCTCCGACAAGAATGCACTCCGGATTCAGCACATTGATCAGGAGAGCGATGCCTTCACCGAGAGCGCGGCCGGCCCGGGAAAACGCGAAAACGGCGTTCACGTCTCCCTTCACCGCCCTTCGAAGGATATCCTCCGGACGGATGTCATCACCGCAGGCTGCGCGGGCCTTGTAGTGCCGCAAAACAGCCGGCGCCGACACCTCGGTTTCCAGACAGCCCACGCGTCCGCAGGCGCAGTGCTCGCCCCCGGGATTCACCCGGACATGCCCCAGTTCTCCCGCATAACCGCGGATTCCCTCCCAGAGCTTCCCGTTGAGGACAATACCGCTGCCGATTCCCGTGCCCACGGTGATCAGGACAAGGGAGTCCGCGCCCTGTCCCGCTCCGGCCGCGTATTCCCCGTAAGCGGCCAGGTCCGCCTCGTTATGAAAAAAGACCGGCCCCTCAAAGATCCGCTCCAACCGGGGCAGAAGCGGCAGGCCGTCCAGACAGGGACAGTGCGGAGAGCGGCGGATGATGCGGTCTTCAACATCAAAAAGACCGGGAAGCCCGAGGCCCACCGAATCAACCGCCGAGCCGGCCTCCCGCTTGAGCGTGCGGAACAACTTCTTCAGCAGGGCGAACAGGTCATCCGGGTATTCCGGGACAGCGGTTTCGCCTTCAAAGGCAACGGCCCCCCCGGAAGCACAGAGCCCGTATTTGACCCGTGTCCCGCCGACATCAAACCCGGCATGCAGCGAACCGTATTTGGGAGGCATTCACACCGGCTCCCACTCACGTTCACGCAATCACTTTTTCCAGCCGATGGCGGCGAAATTGGATGGGGCATAAAGGAGGCTGTTCAATTTGTCGATATTTCTGTTCAGAACGGCGGTCGTTTCATCTCCCGCCGGAAGATCCTGCAGGCGGTCCACCTCCAGAGGGGCGGAGTAGATGAGGGTGACCTCTTCAAATCCGTCGCTCTCCATCAGAAACTGAAGGGCCTGGGGATGGACGGGACGCTGGTGGGTCGGGTCAAGAAAGTAGATCCGGACCAGTGCGAAGACGGACGTGGGATTCACGGTCTCCAGGATGAGGGGTGAGGAGGGCGCCAGCTTCCTGTAGGCCGTTCTGACAAGCTTTTTAAGATAAGGAGGCGGAAGATGCTCGATCACCTGGGAAGAGAATATTCCGCCCAGCGAACCGTCTTTTACGGCGGTCAGCTCCTCCAAAATATCTCCCCGCTCGCATTTCAACCCCTTATCGCGGCAGATCTCGATCATCTGAGCGTTGCCGTCCACTCCGCGGGCGGGAACGCCTTTCTCGATAAGCATTTCGACGAACTCCCCCCGTCCGCATCCCAGGTCCAGCACCGGCTTATCCCCCTCGAAATAGGCCAGATAGGCTTCCTGCTGCCGGCGGACATCGTCCGCCGAACCGCGGTAGCGGTTTTCAAAACCGGCATAGGACCAGTCCTCGAGCGGCTCTTTCAGATCTCTGGCGAGTGAGGGTTCGGGCGGCTGTTTTTCTTCCAACTGCCCCAGGAGCCGGTCCAGCTTATCCCGAAGGAGGATGAAGCGCTTCATCAGCAGATTGACATCTTCATAGGAGGCGGCCAGTTTATCCACGCGCCATTCCATGCTTTTGAAGATCATCCCCACATGATTGCTGCCCTGCGCATCCCATTCCCGGTCCTTGGCGTCAACGAGTGCCAGACCCCGTCTCAAACCGCCTTCAACCTCTGCCGAGAGAGCACGGACCGTCTTCAGGTGGTCGGAAAAGAAGGCGAAAAATTCGGTAAGGACAGCAATCAGATGCCGGTTGAACGCCTGCTGCCGCTGCAGGGATGCCTTGCCCGCCGAGCGGCGGCCTCGTTTCCTCCTGCCGACGGCAGAGGACGGTTCTTCCTCTTCCGAATATTTTTCCAGATCGAAAAGAAAAGAGGGCAGGTTCAGATCGTTGATTCGATTATCCAGGCCGCTGATCCGATCCCGCAGCCTGTCCAATCCGGCGAGGAGTTCCCTTTCTTGATCGGCTCTTTCCTTGACGAGCTTTTCAATAGTGCGGCGCATCAATCCTTTGGTTTGGTCGGGGGCTTTTCCTCGGATTCCCCCTTATTCTCTCTGCCGATGGATTTTTTAAAGTTTTTGATCCCTTCCCCGAGTGATTTCCCCAGTTCCGGGAGACGTCTCGCCCCAAAAATAATCACGATGATCAGGACAATCAGCAGCAGTTCGGTCGGTCCGACAGGTCCTAAAAAAAACATATATAACCTCCTCGAAAGTCTTGTCTTCAATACCGGATTGATCAGTTCAAAGGTACTTCAGTCGCACCTCTTTGTCAAGGTGCCCGGACAGTGCCCCCCGTCAGACGATCCCTATTGAAAAACACCGTCAAAGCGGCTAAAGTGTCACTCGACCATGGACAACATCCGAAACTTTTCCATCATCGCTCACATCGATCACGGCAAGTCCACGCTGGCGGACCGCCTCCTGGAAAAAACGGGCGCCCTGACCGTCCGAAAGGCAGGATTGCATTTTGAGGGGCCGTCCATTATATTTTGTGAAAGGCATTGAGGGCCGGAATTGCGGAACACGCCCTTAATTCATAGACAACGGTGGTGAAGAACGCATGAGGAACAACAATAATTTCATCCTGTGGATGCTTCTTCTGATGATTTTGACCGGCGGCGACGCCGCTGCCGAAAATCCCATATCGGGAAGCATCATCGGTGCGGTCGTGGACAAGGAAAACCATCCCCTCCCCGGAGCGACGGCCACCCTGATCAGCCCCGTCCTCCCGGTTGCCCGGACCTTCATCACCTCCGAAGCCGGTCTGATCATTTTTCCTTCTCTGCCTCCGAATGACGGGTACCGGATCAGGGTGGAAATGCCGGGATTTAAAACTCTCCTTATTCCCGGGATTCAGGTCCTCCTGGGAAAGACGACACGGGTCCGAATCCAAATGATCGTCACCACCATTGCTGAAACCATCACCATTTCTCCGGATGTCCGGCTGATCGACTCGCGTTTGTCCGGTTTCCGGCAACATGCGCTCAGGGAGCAGGTGGACGCATTCCCTTTCCAGAGGCAGATGGATGAGCTGATACAATCCATGCCGGGCGCCGTTACAGTGGACGAAAAGCGCAGACAAACGGTGTCCCTGCTGGGGGGAACAGCCCGGAACCTGCTGGTTGTGCTGGACGGTATCCCGCTCAACGATCCCGCCTCTTCGACTCCATCCGTCACACTGAATATGGACATCATCGATGAGATTGTTTTTGACCTCGGCGGCCTTCCGGCTGAGACAGGCCCTACGGACGGGGCGGTCATTCATCTCATATCCAGAACGGGGGGCGAGAGGCTGTCCGGACAGTTGAGGACGGATTTCTCGAATGACGGGCTTACGGAAGACCTGATCCCGGACACGGCCCGCGAGCCTCTGGGCCTCAAAAGAGCGGAACAGTTCAGCCGCTATCGCGATGTGTCCCTCAGCTTCTCGGGTCCCATCAGCCCTCAAAAAATCTTGTTTTTTCTGAACGCCAGACAGCTGACCTGGGATAAAAACCATCCCTTTTCTCCGGAAAACAGGCTCCTGAGTTTCTCCGCAATCGAGGGAAACGGCCTGTCTCCTGAAGATAAAAATCCGTTTGATATCCGCCATGCGGAATGGATGGGATTCGCCAAGCTCAGCCTTCAGCTGACAAGCAATTTCCGGTACAGCGGACTCATTCACCTCTCCACCGTCACCGAACCGGTTGACGGCATCCACCTCGACCCCTCGACCGCCTGGTCCTCCACCCTTGTCCGCGAGCATGAGATGAACTATGCGATGTCCCACCAGTTTCAATGGATTCCCAACCAGAGGACCTATGTGGATATTCGCGGCAGCTTTGTCCGCCGGGATCTTCCCCTCCGCTCCCGCCTCGAATCCAGAGGCCGCTACAGCTACTATGACGATCTGCTGGATGTGTCATGGGGAAATGCCGAAATCAGCCGGGATTCCATTCGCAAAAAATTGTCGGCGGGGCTTTCCCTCACAAAATACATCGACCTTTTCCCCGGAGGGCTCCACGAGATAAAGGCCGGTTTTGAATACGAGATCGGAGAGTCCCATCTGGATTGGTACAGGCAGGGGGGAAATCCTTATTTTTCCTACTGGAACGATTTTGCAGGGGGAAATCCCTATTATTACTCGACAGCGGAGCGAATCGGCAGGCTGGAAATCTTTCCCTGTCCGGGAGAGGAAGGCCGGTGGGACCTCCAGTACGACACCCGCCGGCTCGGCGCCTGGCTGCAGGACAGTTTCACCAGAGGACGTCTAACGCTGAACGCGGGTCTTCGATTGGAAATGCTTCATCTCACCGCGGCGGAGCACAGCCGTCCGGAACTGCGCTACTCCCAACCGGGCCCTCTCCAGAATCCGGCTCTCGAAACGAACGAACTGCTGGTATCCCTGATCCGGCAGTGGCATGAGGACATCGGCCCCATTTCCCCCTGGGACGCTCTGACAACCCCTACAAAATCACTCATCCACTGGACAACCCTCTCCCCCCGGCTCGGTCTGGTGTATGACCTCTTCGGCTCGGGAAAAACCGCCCTCAAGTTTTCCTTTTCCCGAACCTATGAACCCATGTGGATCGACCAGTTCAGCGCCGGAGGCATTTTTGACATCCGGACCATCAATTACGTCTGGACCGATTCGAATGCAAACGGACTCATGGATCTGCCGGGCACGGATATGTACGGATTGACCGATCTGACAATTCCCGGCCCCGACGAGTCCGTATTTGTCGACAACCTCTCTTCACCCTGGACCACCGAATGGATGGCGGGAATTGAGCAGGAACTGTTCCTTAATCTGCGTCTGAGTTTTCGGTGCCTCTACCGAATCAACAGAAACATCATCGAAACCATCGATGTCCAAAACGGATTCGATCCGGAGGCAAGCGACGAGAAGGGATTGATCTGGATTCCCTTCAGCGTCATAGATCCCGGCTGGGACGGACGATTCAACACTCAGGATGACTCAGAAATCACGGTTTACGGCTTAAGGGAAGACCGGCCCCTGCCCCAGTTCAGGGTCGCCAATCCCGCCAATGCCAGGAGAGAGTATCTCGCATTTCTGTTCACCCTGGACAAACGGATGGCAAACAACTGGCAGCTCCATGCGTCTTTTCTATACAGCCGCCAGACAGGCAACACCGGGGCCGGATATGCGGCCGTTCGGGGACAGACATCCGCCTTCGACAATCCCAACAGCCTTCTCTTTTCTTGGGGAGCGCTTGAGTATGATCGGCCGCTGCAGCTCAAAATCCTGGCAAGCTATGTTCTGCCGTTCGACTTTATGCTCAGCGCTTTCTTCCAGGCCGGATCGGGCCGGCCCTGGCAGCGGACATTCAGCCGGATCAACCTCCCGCCTTCCGCCCCGGTCCAAAACTATTTTATCGCGGTTCCAGCAGAGAAGAATGGAGAACGTCGGGGACCCTCCACCACCAACTTGGATCTTCGTCTGGAAAAAACCTTTGATCTGGGCAAGAACCGCTCACTGAACATTCACCTGGATGTCTTCAATGTGGGAGGGCGCAGCGGATTTAACGTTCAGGAGGACCCGCAGGGACAACTGACAGCCGGAGCCGATCCCCCTCTTTACGTAACAAGCCTGGATTACGGCCGGATCACCAGCATCTATGGGGTTCGTTCGGTACGGATCGGGCTGCAGCTGACTTTCTGACCCGGCTTTCCCATGAAATAGGCCGCCAGGTTAATAATCAAGAACAAAACACCGGCGGCCTCTTTCACCCTCCGGGCACACAACTGAGCTTTGTTACGGTCTGCTCGCAGTAAAAACTACAGCTTCGCAGCCCATGCCGAGCTCAACAGCGTGTGAATATCCCGTGAACCCGGCTTATTCATGAAATAGGCCGACGGCCGCTAGTGGCTAGAACCTGAATTCGAGGGATTTTTTCAGAGCATCCTCACCCGTCCGATTTAGGACCGATACCGTCAAACGGTTTTTCCCTTCACCCAGTCGGGCCGCCTTATCCGATATCTGAAAAGGAATCACGACCTCATAGAATCTGGCCTTTCCCTCTACGAGCTCGGCCTCCTTGATCCGCACGGTTTCGGACTGGTCGTGTTCCCAGGCAAGGCGGCCGGAGGAATCCATGAGTTCAAGATGGATTTGCAGTTCGGTCTCCAACTGGCCGTCCCTTTCCGTAAACCACAGATTGGCGTAGGGCAGCCTGAGATACACCTCCCCCTCAGCCAGTTCGCCGTTCATCCGGGTATCCCGGACCCCCCAATCAAATCTAAGCCGTTTGGTTTTCTCAAAGATGGTTTCTCCGGTCCATGCATCGGTTTGATTCCGTCCGACTAGATTCATGATGTGATAGGATTGAATAGGAGTAAAATCTATGGTCATCAGTTTATAAACACCGGTGCAGGTGTTGTCGGCAAAATAGACCGGAAAATTCCCGTAATACCATGTTTCGAAGCAGCGGCTGTAGGCGCTTGCCCCGGCCGGGTCCGTTAATCTGTCCAGGGGTGCCCCATAGAGGATAAAGATGCGGCCCCTGTCCGTCATCCAGCCCGGCTTTCCCTCGGAGGGAAAAAGATCATCCGCCGCTTCCATCCGATCGAAGTATTCCATCCGGAATTCATTGACTTCGGTCTGCGGATCGGGATCACGGCGGTTCCAGAATTCTTCGATGAATAAATCTTTATCCTCATCAGGCAGCTCCAGGAAGATGCGGAATTCCTG
>JAHIPL010000150.1 GCA_018894615.1 Acidobacteriota bacterium
TGACTGTTCTCTGTAACCATCGGGATTGGTCCAGGGTGTTCCTCCGATGTGCCACAGGCGGACATCAAAATTGAATCCGGGACCGTATTCCGATGTCCAGTCGTAGACTCCGGCGCCGAGGGAGGCCGCCAAGAAGCGGTCGGTGTGGGCGATGGTCCAGCCGCCGAGAATCCCTCCATAGCTCCATCCCCTGAGACCCAAGCGATCGGGAAGGGCCAATCCCTGCTCGATCACGGCATCCACTCCGCGCATCAGATCCGTGTAGCCGCTTGAACCGCGGACATTGGGGGAAAGTGAGGCATATCCCAGTCCGGCGTGAATGTGATAGCCGGCCCGGAAGCTGTTGGTGAAGCAGCCGGCCGGGCCCCCGTGGATGTTGAGGACAAGGGGATAGGGGGCCTTCTCTTCCGGATTTTGAGGAAGATGAAGAAGCCCTTCGATGGTCATGTCGTTTTCGCTCTTCCACTGAATGACTTTCATATCGGCGAGCAGAAGGTCCTTTTCCACCCAGGGATTGGCGTCGGTCAAACGAACGGCGGAAAAATCGGACACCGAAGAGGCGTACACATCGGCCGGTGTGTCGAAATCCGAGAAGGTGTAGGCCATCGTCTGTCTGTCCCGGCTGAATCCCGCGACGCGGAGGGAGCGGGAATCGGGCGTCCAGGTCAGTCTGCGGATGCCGCCCTCATATTCACCTGACAGGAGACGGAAATCCCCGCCCGTTGAATCCATGATCCAGATTTTTTCGTTCCGGTTCAGCCACTCTTTGTCGTCGCAGGCGGTGAAGGCGAAGGATGTTCCGTCCGGAGCCCAGGCCAGGTCACCTTCCGGCGTGTTGTTTGTCGTCAGGCGGACCTTGTTTTTTTCTCCGATCGTGATTTTGTAAATTTCACTTGTGTTTCCGTCATTGCGCCGGTTGGACGTCCGGGCCGTAAAGAGAACAGTCTGTCCGTCGGGCGAGATATCGAATCCGCCGATGAGAAGGTCCTCTTCCAGAACGGGGGTGATGGACTTTGATGCCAGATCAAAGAAATAGAGATGTTCCCACCGTCCGCATGAGAAAGATCTGGCTTTTTTTGTCCACGGTGCGCTTGAGGGCCAGAAAGGTTCCATCGGGAGAGAACTGAAAGGAACTGCCGCCTTCCTCCCCGATGTAGCGAAAGGATTCCCCCCCTTTGGCGGGGATCAGAAAATAGGTTGATTTCCTTTTATTTTTGTCCCACTCGAGTTCCGACCGGGAGTAGAACACCCACTGACCGTCCGGTGAAATCATCACGTTCCCGATGCCGATCATGTTCAGGGCATCATCCACCGTCATGGGCCGTTTTTCCGCCGCGTTCATCGCTGTCAGGATCAAACAGAAAAGAATGAGTGAAACCGCCGCTTTTTTCATGAAGACCTCCATTAGAAAAGTTAAAATATGTGTGTTTGGATAAGAAGTCAAGAAAGAAGGTACTCCCGGAACAGCCGGCTGGTTTTTATTTTTGTTTTCTGCTAATGTCTTCCAAAGAAACGCAGAACACGAGATGCCTTCCGCACAAGGAGAAAAAGGGATGTCGCATCAGAAACGGAAAAAAATGCGGGCAGGCATGGCCGGGGCGGCCCTCGGATGTTTGCTGCTGCTGGGCCTGGCTCTGTCCGGAGCGGACAAGGATTTTTATTTCCCCCGGGTCAAAATCAATGTGGCGGTTAACGCCGACGGGGATTTCACCGTAACCGAAGACCGCACCTACGCGTTTCAGGGAAGCTTTTCATGGGCGCAGCTGTGGATTCCCCTTCGAGTCAAGAGAGCCGGCCGGAATTATGATATTTCCGTCGAGAATTTCAGCATTACCGACGAGAACGGCCGTTCCCTGCGGACGGAGATCAGCCGCAGTTCCGGTCGAATGGAGGTCAAGTGGCATTACTCCGCATCCGATGAACAGCGCACCTTCCGCATCCGCTACACCGTTAAAAACGGGATTGCCGGCTTTCCGGAGGCCACGGAACTTTACTGGCAGGTGATCGGCGACGGCTGGGACAGGCCGACGCGGGATGTGGAGGTGACCGTTCTCCTGCCTGTCGACGTGCCTGCCGGAAAGGACTTTCTGGTCTACGGACACGGGCCCCTCTCCGGCCGGTCCGAAATCATTGACAGGAGGACGGCCCGTTTCACCGCTTCCAACCTGCCCGCTTTTCAGTTTGTCGAAATTCGAATGGCCTGGCCCTCCGGCCTGGTGAGCGGAAAACCGTCCCGGGGGCACACCTTTGGCTCCATCAGGACCGAAGAAGCGCGGTTTGTTCAGGAAACCATCACCGCCGCCGAAAGGGCGCGGGAGCGGCAGAAGAAGCGGGAACAGACGGTCCTTTTCATTCTGGGTCTGTGGGGGATTTTCCTTGTTCTAGGCACGGCCGCTTGGCTTTTTTATTATCTTCGTGTGTGGAAAAAATCAGGCAGGGAATATGACGTTCCCGCGCGGCCTGATTATTTCAGGGACCTGCCGTCCTCCCTGCCGCCCGCGCTGGTGGAGATCCTGCTTCACCAGGGAGGGGGAATCAGCCCCCGCTCCTTTACGGCAACCCTGTTCCACATGGCCCGCCGCGGTTATGTCGAAATGGACGATCGCAGGGTTGACAAGAAGCGGCTGTTCGGTTCGAAGGAAGTTACGGAGACGCTGGTTGTCTGCAAAAAGACATTTTCAGAGGCCGAAGATCTCCTTCCCTTTGAGAAACGGCTGCTGCGATGGCTCTTCGACAGCTTCGGAGACAGGGGGGGAGAGAAAGGATCCCTGTTCACCATCGGTTTCTTAAAAAAATACCTGGAGACATCCCCCCAGGCGTTCCAGAAATGGTTTAAAGCCTGGGATGCCGACATCAAAGAGGAAGCCAAAAAACGGCAGTTTAACGAGCCCGAAAGCCTCCAGGTGCGAAAAAGGATGCTGGGCGTGTCCATCGCTCAGACCGTGCTGACACTCAATCCTATCGTCGCCGTTTTGTCCGCCGTTCTTATTCCCAAGATCACGAGGAGGTCGAGGGAATGGGGACGGGAGTACGAGCTGTGGCGGGCCCTGAAGCGGTTCCTTGATGATTTCTCCGATTTTAAGGAACTCCCGCCCGAGGCGTACAAGCTGTGGGAAAGCTACCTTGTGTTCGGGATCGTCTTCGGCAACGCCAAAAAAATCATCCGTTTGCTGCCTGTTATCCTCAAGGACGAACGGGCGGTGGTACCCGCCTGGTACGCCGCGGTCGGCACGGGAAAGCTGCTGCAGGCGGGCGGGATCACCGATCTGGTCAAGGGGATCGAGTCGGCGGCCACGACCATCGAGAGGGCCAGTACAAGCGCTGCTCACTACTCATCGGGAAGCGGAGGAGGATTCAGCTCCGGAGGTGGTGGCGGCGGTGGTGGAGGCGGCGGCTCCGCGGGGTAGCCCTGCCGGTCGGAATCCGCCCGAACGTTCTGTTAAAAAGAACCTCCGGGAATCCCCTCGGGTTCAAGCGAGGGGGGGCAGAAACGATCACCGTCTGTGTTTGATGGCCTTTTCGCCGAAGCGGTCTTTGATCCGATCGACCGCCTGGTGAAGTTTCTCCCTTTTTAGATCGCCCCCCGAGTCCGGGGGAAAGAGCGCGATCTGATTGTCCGATTCATCGAGTTGGGAGACTTGCACGCCGATCAGGCGGACCGGATTATCTTCAACGGCGTAGGATTTCATTTTTTCCGCGGCCTCGGCATAAATGATTTCACTGAAATTAGTGGGTGTGTCCAGCATAGACCTTCGCGTGTAGGTTTTGAAATCGGAGAAGCGGATTTTGAGGGTGACGGTGCGGCCTTTTCTGCCGGCCTTTCTCATACGCCTGGAGACCTTCTCGCTCAGATCCATCAGAATGTTCAGCAGGAGTTTGCGATCCCTCGTATCGGTGTCGAACGTGTGCTCGTGGCCGTATGATTTAGCCTGCGTTCCGGTCCGGACCTCCCTCGGATCGATTCCGTTGGCCAGATCCCAGGCGTGTTCTCCGTGCCGTCCGAATGTTTGAATGAATGCGGCCTTATCCTGCCTTGCCAGATCGCCGATGGTCCTGATTCCGAAATGTTCCAGAGACTCCCTCGTTTTCCGCCCCACCCCCCAGAGTCGGCTGACGGGAAGAGGATGAAGAAAGGACAGCAGGCCCTCTTGGGTGACGATGACCAGTCCATCCGGTTTTTTCAGGTCGGAGGCGATCTTGGCCGTGACCTTGTTGGGCGCCATTCCCACCGATGCCGTCAGTTTCCTCTCGCTGCGGATGGATGTTTTGATTCTGCGGCAGGTCTCTTCCGGGCTTCCGAAGAGGTGAAAACTTCCGCTGATATCCAGAAATGCTTCATCGATGCTGACGGGTTCGACGTCGGGGGAGAAGCGGTGGAGAATGCTGAAAATGATTTCCGACTCCCGGCTGTATTTCCCGTGTGAAGGGGGGATAAATACGCCCTGCGGGCATTTTTTAAAGGCTGTCGAAATGGGCAGGGCGGAGTGGATGCCGTACGTCCGGGCTTCATACGAACAGGCCGCCACGACACCGCGCCCCATGCCTCCTTTCGGATCCGCCCCGACGATGACGGGTTTTCCCTGCAGGGCGGGATTGTCTCTCTGTTCGACGGCGGCGAAAAAGGCATCCATGTCGACGTGGACGATATACCGTTCCTTGCCCATGAATCCATTCTATCAGAACTTTTTTTAGAAAGGGAACCCCTCTAACGTGTGTGGAAGGCGGAGGAGTGCGGGGAGAAGGAGAAAAGGGGGCCGTACGCTTGTGGGTGGATGGGGTTTATCCAAAGGAGGAGGAGAAGAACAAAAAGGAGGAATACGGCCCCTCTTGTATGTCGATCCGTCTTTTGTTTCGTTCTCGTTGCCTTGATCATCATCCAACTGCATGCATATTTAGTGCCAACTTGGATGCGGGTTTTTTATGGGAGAACGAGGGGGAGGATGTGTTCTTGTTCATTCCTCCGGCGCAAACATTTTTAACTTCCTGTAAAACATGTTTACACGTTGACAGGGAGGCGAATGGAAGGGTATGTATAGAGGACACCAAAGCGGGAGGAGGATATGCCTGTGGCGGATAACACACATACGGCCCGAAAAAATTTCAATATCCGCTGTCTGACGGCGGGCGTCCGTTTGAAACCCGGAGATTGGGAAGACACGCTGAAGAAGGCCCGCCTTTTTCTGGAGATGGGGGAGGAAAGGCTCCTCGAGTCGGGATACACGCTTCAGATGAAGAGGGTGTCCACCAATCCGTTTTCTGAATACACCGGCGGAATGACCTCCTCCGACGCGCTTCGATTCCTGCGGGAGCTGGCGGCCTGGACCGAGTCGCATGAGCTGTTCCTCTCGGTTGGTCCCATCGTGGATTCAAAGGGGGATCCGGACAGGAACCTGGCCATTCTTCCCCCGCTTCTGGCCGAAACATCGGTTTTTTCCGCGGCCGTTCTTTCTCAGGACGGTGTGTCCACGCCCGGAATCAGTCCCGCACAGACGGCCGTACTCATGCGTGAGCTGGCCGCGGCGTCTATGATGGCCAATTTCCAGTTCGCCGCGCTGGCCGGAGTTTTGCCGGAAACGCCGTTTTTTCCCGCCGCCTTTCACTCCGGTCAGCGGAACGGATTTTCCATCGGCGCCGAAGCGGCCCGGCTGGTGCTGGATGTTTTTGCGGACACCGGGCCTGCAAAGGATTTTATCAGCGTGGAGCGCCGCCTGCGGGATGTTTATTACATGGAATTCAAAGCCCTCGAAGAGTGCTGTCTGGCACTTGCTGCGGATACGGGCTGGGAGTTTGACGGGCTGGACACCTCTCCCGCCCCTATGAAGGAGATCAGCATCGGACGGGCCGTCGAACACCTTCTTGAAAAGCCCTTCGGCGCGGCGGGGACTCTGGCCGTCTGTTCCATGATCACTCGGGTTATTCAAAGCGTTCCCGTCAAAAAAACCGGATACTGCGGACTGATGCTCCCCGTCATGGAGGATGAGGTGCTGGCTCTCCGGGCGGCTGAGGGACGATACGGCCTGGCCGAGCTCCTGTCCTATTCCGCTGTCTGCGGAACGGGGCTGGATGTCATCCCTCTCCCCGGCGATGTGTCCGCCGAAGCTCTGGAGCGGCTGCTTTTAGATGTCGCCGCCCTTTCGGGCAAGTTGAAAAAGCCCCTTTCAGCCCGGTTGATTCCCATTCCGGACGGGGCGGCGGGGGATCATGTCCGCCTGGACTCCCCCTATCTTGTCCCGACCACCATTTTTGAATTGACCTGATATTTCGATCCGCCTCAATCCCTTCACTTGAATTCAGGGGGACTAATTACCTACAATAGAGGAGGGGACACATGATGCAAGAAAAAGATAATCCGGAGTCCGTGCTCAAAACCATCTTTCGCAGCCTGCAGGTCGCCATCGTGATCATCGACCGTGAATCGTTAAAAATCGTGGACGTCAATCCGGCCGCGATTGACCTCATCGGCCTGCCGAGGGATAAAATCGTCGGCCGCGCCTGTTTTCGCTTCATCTGTGTTAGTGAGAAGGAAAATTGTCCCGTCTGCGACAAAGGTCAGTTTGTGGACCATTCGGAAGGGGTGCTTCTGAACGGCGCCGGGGAGGAAATTCCCGTCCTCAAAACCGTCACCCCGGTGGATCTATTCGGACGGCCGCATCTGGTCGAGAGTTTTATCGATATCCGGGAATTGAAAAAGACGCAGGCCGGGGAAGAAAAATCCAGGGAACGCAATAAACTGGTGGCCATGATATCTGGAATGGAAGAGGGGGTCGTGATCGCCGGCGCCGACGACATCATTTATGAAGCGAACGACTGGTTTTTAAACCTCGTCAAAAAAACGCGTGACGAGATCATCGGACAATCCCTGTGGAATTTTCATCCGAGTGATATTTCAGGTAGGATCAAGGCGTTGATTCAGAAATTCCGGACCGTTCCCGACTCCCCGACCGTCTCTATTCAGAGACCGCTGCTGGACCTGGAGATGCTGTTCCGGCTGCAGCCCATTTACAGAAAGGGCGTTTATGAAGGCCTGATCATCAATCTCATCGATGTCACGGAGATGATTCAGGCCAAAAAGGACGCCCTGGCCGCCAGCCACACCAAAGGGGAGTTTCTGGCAAACATGAGTCACGAGATCAGGACTCCCATGAACGGTATTATGGGCATGACGGAGCTGTTGGGGGACACCGAACTCACCCGTGAGCAGAAGGAGTATGTGGAGGCCATACGGACCTCGTCCGAGGCGCTGATGACGCTCATCAACGACATTCTTGATTTTTCCAAGATCGAGGCCCGGAAACTGGAGTTGGAGGAGATCGAATTCAATCTGCACGACACCGTCAGCGATACGGTTTCGTCCCTGGCCATTTTCGCCCACCGCAAGGGTCTCGAACTTCTCTCCGCCATCTCCCCGTCCATCCAGTACCGTGTCACCGGGGATCCGGGGAGGCTGCGGCAGGTCCTGATCAACCTGGTCGGAAACGCCATCAAATTCACCGAAAAGGGCGAAGTCAAAGTTTCTGTCGAGGAAGAAGCCCGTCAGAACGATCGGCTGTTTATTCACTTTACGGTTTCCGATTCGGGAGTCGGCATTCCCAAAGAGAAACAGGGCATCATTTTTCAGGCGTTTTCGCAGGCGGACAACTCAACCACGCGGCAGTATGGAGGGACGGGCCTGGGGTTGGCTATCTCCAACCAGCTCGTACAGATGATGGGAGGCCGGATATGGCTTGAAAGTGATGTGGGAAAAGGAAGTCGGTTTCATTTTTCCGTCGCCATGGGATTAATCGATGAGACACCTGTTCGGCCGGCCAAAGCGAAATTTGAAAGACTGAAAGGAATGTCGGCCCTGATCGTGGATGACAATCCGACCAATCGTCTCATTCTCTACGGGATGCTCAAAAACTGGCGGGTGACCGCCAAGGCCGTTGAGAGCGGCCGGCAGGCCCTCGACGAGCTGGACCGGGCGAAAAAGTCCGGAGCCCCCTATGATCTGTTTCTCATCGATTCGCAGATGCCGGAGATGGACGGCTTTGAGCTGATCGAACGGATACGGAAAAAACGTCCCCAGACGGTGCCGATCATCCTCATGCTGACCTCGGCGGGCACCCGGGGTGACGCCGTGCGATGCAGGGAACTCGGAGTGCAGGCCTATCTTCTCAAACCCATCAAACAGTCCGACCTTCTGGATGCCGTCCTCCTCGCTCTGGGTTCATCGGAGGACAAAGGCAGCCCGCTCATCACCCGCCACTTTCTCCGCGAGGCGAAAAGGAGCCTGCGTATCCTTCTGGCCGAGGACAATGTCATCAATCAAAAGGTGTCCTGCCGCATGCTGGAGAAAAACGGGCATGAGGTGACGGTCGCTACGGATGGCGGAGAAGCTCTTGCTCTCCTGAAAAAACAGTCCTTTGATCTGATTCTGATGGATGTGCAGATGCCCGTTTTGGATGGTTTTGAGGCCACTGCCGTGATCCGCGAAGAGGAAAAAGAGAGCGGCGGGCACATCCCCATCATCGCCATGACGGCTCACACCATGAAGGGGTATCGGGAGCGATGCGTCGCCGCCGGGATGGACGACTATATTTCAAAGCCCCTCAACGGCGAGAATCTTGAGGAACTGATCGAGGAGGTTTTCAGCCGGCTTTCACGCCCTTTGACCTGACGGCGGACCTGTCGCTCTGAATCGCCTGCCCCGCTGCTTCCGGAAATCTCAGCCAGTGGTTCCGTTCCCTCAAAATTCTCCGATGCCGCCTGTAATCCGGACAGAAGCGGGCGACCTCGGACCAGAAACGGGGGGAGTGATTCATGTGGCGCAGATGGGCCAGTTCATGGATGATGAGGTAGTCGGCCGTTTCTTCGGGAAGAAGAAGCATTCTCCAGTTGAAGTTTAAATTCCCTTTCCGGCTGCAGCTTCCCCACAGTGTTTTCTGATTCTTGACCCGGAAGGATCCCGGGTGGACAGTCATCCGCCGGGACCAGTGCAAAATCCGGATTTTGAGATAAATCCGGGCTTTGTGGGTGTACCACTCACGGATCA
>JAHIPL010000022.1 GCA_018894615.1 Acidobacteriota bacterium
CCATCGCTTTGAACCCATCTGAACTGGACCTTTGCGGCTTGTCTGGTCGAGATTCTCCCGCCGAACTTGACTGTCACCGGACAGCCTCCATTGATGCTCACGGCATCAGGACTGAATCTCCCGCTTGTTGGATCCATTACCTCGGCTCTTGCGCTAATCTGCGGTTCCCCGAAAGCCTGAGTTTTTGGAATCAAAAAAATGACGATAAAAAAGGATACCGCCGCTACTTTTTTTAACATTTTCCCCTCCATGGTGAGAATTTGGCTTTATTCCGTAAAAATCAGACAAACATGCCTAATAAGTGATCGAACGATTTGCAAAGAAGCCTTGTCACCTCTTGTAAGACTTAGAAAATAATTCCTATATGACTATAATTTAAGTCTCAATGGAGAACTTGTCAATATTCGTAACTTCTTAACTCATTTGTGGCCTTGGGCTTTGGTGCATGAATCCATTGCAGTGTTGACATTACATCGGTGGGCCATCACATTATGGGCTTATAAAATCCGCATACCCAATGGAGGTCAGCATGCCCGAAGCCCACAAAAGAGCGTATAGACATCCGAAATACAAGATACCGTGTCAAGAACTGGCCGGAGTATGAGAAATCCCTTCGAAACCGAGGAGATATTACTGTCTGGCTCAGCCGAGACGCCGTCGCCGCTTGGACACCTCCAAAGAACGGAAAGCGAGGCGGCCAACCGATCTATTCTGACATCGCCATCGAGACTTCACTTACGCTCAGGTTGGTCTTTCACCTTCCATTACGCCAGGCAGAAGGATTCCTCAAATCTATCCTAAAACTTATGGATTTGTATCTGCCCTGCCCAGATCACACGACCATGTCCCGCCGGAATCGAACGGCACATATCCGCAGGCATGCCAGGGGCTTGTCGGACGGCCCTTTGAACTTTATCGTAGACAGCACAGGTTTGAAGATCTGCGGCCAGGGAGAATGGCACTCCAAGAAGCATGGGGAAAGGTGGCGCAAACGTTGGAAGAAACTGCACCTTGGTGTGGATGAGAATGGTCGGATCCTGGCCTCCAAGGTCACTGATGGATACGAACATGATCCGTCTCAGGTGCCTAACCTTCTGGCTCAAGTTGACAGAGAAATTGACCGATTCGTAGGGGACAGAATCTATGATCAGGAGGCAGTATATGAGGCTGTGGACCATCATTCACAAGGAGCCGAGGTTATCATTCCGCCGAAAAAAGACGCGCTGTTGTCCAACAATTCCATCATTGTTTCCTCTCAGCGAAACTGTCATATTGCTGAGGTCCAGAGCAAGGGACGATCTGAGTGGAAACGCCAGTCTGGATACTATTTGCAGAGTCACGCGGAAAACGCATTCTATCGTTACAAGAGAATCATTGGTGGAAGGCTGAGAGCTAGGAATGAAAATGCTCAGAAGCAGGAAGCTGCGATTGGCTGCGCTATCCTGAATCGGATGCTCGAAATGGGTGAACCTTTATCGTATGCTGTTGGATAGAATTGCTTGTAAGAGGGAGAAGTGCCCATGTTTCCGATTCATGCAGCAAAGCCCGGATGACGAGGAGCCCTGCCTCATCCATCCGGCCTGGTTTCAGACCGGGATGCCCGCAGACTCCACAGATGCCGGCCATCTTTTATCCGGCTGGGACCCTGCCTCTCCAGGTCCGGGATCGGGCGATCGTCCACTTAGCCGGTCAGATCACGAGCCGGAGCGAGGTCTTTCCGAGGACGATCTCGTCCCCGCTCTGAAGGGCCTGTTCTCCCACCGGCCGGCCGTTCACGAATGTCCCGTTGGAGCTGCCGAGGTCGCGGACGAGAAAAGCCCCTCCCGCGGCCACGATCTCGAGATGGTGGCTTGAGATCTCCGGATCGTCGATGACCAGGTCGTTGTCGGTGCTTCGTCCGATTCGTGTCCGGGATCTCCTTATTTCCAGGGAGCGCCGGATTCCGTCATGGCCGACGATATCCAGACGGGCGAAAATCCCCGGGCTCTCCTTCCTCCGGCGCAGAAGCAGAAGGGCCGCCAGGACGACGACCGGCCAGCTCAGCCCGGTTCCGGGCTCGGGGTAAACTTCCCGTGGGGGGAAGAAAATCGTCCTGGTCAGCCGCCGGAGGGACGGCGGACAGGCCTGATCCTTCCGTCTCCGGTGGCGTTCCCGCGCCGGGCGGAACGGACACCGCATCCAGGCAATCGGCGTCCCGCGTGAGGTCGAAGAGCCCCTTCATCTCGGAGGTGGTCCTGGAGTAAAAGACCTCCTGATTCGCTCCTGAAACAGCCCTCACCGAGATGTCCGCATCGACCTCCTCCGGAAGGAGAGGGAGGTGGAGCCGGCCGTTATAGACCGGCGCCGTGTAATCGTAGGCCAGGCTTCCGTCCCTCCGCGAAACCCGGACCTGAAGACTCGAGGGTGCGTCCCCTTCGAGGCGGAGGGGGCACAAACCATTTGTCATGCCGCCTTCGCGATATCCCAGAGAATAAACCGGCTGCCAATGATCCGAAATCTGATATCCCAGGCCAGCAACACATCGGGATTGCCGCTTCCTTCCGAGTCCTTCGCCGCTCGATTCTCCTGCTGTTATCCCTCGGTCATCGACCCCTCCTTTTAAAAAATACTCACGGCCGGGCGGGGAAGTCAATGCTTTGGAAGACACTCTCCTCTTCCTCGTTTCCCGATCTTTCGTCGCGGCTCATTCCCGCGATGATATAGGAAATTTTTACCTCATTTTGTTTTAGCTTAAAATTGATGCTGGACTCTTACAGGGGAAAGCAAAACATATTTCTGTCTAGGCCGGATTCTGGTCTGATTTTTGAATATACAACCCTGCTATGGCAGGGGTATATCGTCAGCGGCATCCGGAACAGACGGTATTGTATCGTGTGCTTTTCCATTATTTTGAGCGGTTTTTGGGAGAGTACGAACACCGGTATGAGAAGGAGCACGCGAGGTCTTCTCACTTCTCCTTCGCAAACAGTTGATAAACCGGGATTTTGTAAAAAAGATATTGAGCTGGAGGCATAGTGGATTTAATGTACACATTTGTCTCTATTTCTTGTAAATTGGCCTCGCTATTTTGTGTGAGATATGTTCATTCCAAGATGTCAGCAGGTGGAAATTTTAAGAGATTGTGCTAAAATGAGATAAGCATAAAAAGGAAATTCTTATCTTATTGGACATATTATGTCCATATTTGGTATTTTTATCACATTAATACGCCAGGAGAGATTCGAACTCCCGACTGACTGATTCACCTTTTAAGCAAATATTCTCAGCTGAAGTTCTTTTTCAGAGTTCAAGAGTCATGTTGAGCAACCAGGAGATGAGACTTACTCATCTGAAAGTATATTATTGTTGTTTTAAAAATCTCTTAATGTCTTCATGGCTTCCAGCCAGGATGAACTCCACAAGGTCATCCTGCTGGCGGAATAAAATTCTCGATTTTAATCCTTTCCGAATCTCCCAATAGTTCTTTCTTGAATTCTTAAGCCCCAATCCTGCAAAGAGAGATTTTTCGCCAGAAAGAATATCTATTAGCGGTCGAAAGATGGCTTAAACTCATACCTCATAAGTTATCGATATGGTCCTTTGCCTCCCGAACGGTCTTATATGATCGGCCTTTTTCCGCAACCAATTTTTCGATAGCCTTCCATTCCTTTAGAGTATAGACCGGTTTTTCGATGACCTCACAGGGTGACAGGTAAATTCCGTCCTTTGTAACTTTAAACATCACAGTGGATCCAGGTTCCAACTTGAGTATTTCCCTAATAGTTGCGGGAATTGTCACCTGTCCCTTCGAGGTAACTTTTGCAATTTCCATATGTTCCATTATTTATCCTTATATCATTACTTCCTTACTTTCTTACGTCAATAAGATAAGTGCTTTCCTATCCAAAGTCAACATTAAAATATTTACAGCAGAACTGGCGCGCCAGGAGAGATTCGAACTCCAGCCCTTCTGATGTGAGATGAAAATCAGCAGATGTCCTCCATAATAAAGGCAGTATTGTATAAGTAAACTAAAATACTCTATAATAAAGTCAGCCTTTATTATAA
>JAHIPL010000151.1 GCA_018894615.1 Acidobacteriota bacterium
ACAAAGCGTATTCCTGGCGCTCTCCCTTTCTTCGCTTCAGAGAATAAAGCCGAAGAACAGATATAAAAGAACGGCTGCGCCACCGGCCGTCAGGGCATAAGGAATTTGTGTGCGGACATGATCGATATGGTCCGTTGCCGAGGCCATCGAGGAAATGATGGTGGTGTCGGAGATGGGTGAACAGTGGTCCCCGAACACGCCGCCGCCCAGAACCGCGGCAACCGTCAGTGCGGGGTGCAGGCCGATGAGCTGGATCATGGGCACGGCGATAGGGATCATGATGGCGAACGTCCCCCAGGAAGTTCCGGTCGAAAAGGCGATAAAACAGGACACAAGAAAAAGCAGCGCGGGAACCACGGCGGCGGGAACGGCCGACTGAGCGACCCGGGCCACAAAGGGGCCGGTTCCCAGGCTGTCGCAGGTGTCGCCGATGGCAAAGGCCAGAATCATCAGGCTGGCCAGCGGAACCAGTCCTCCCACACCCTTCATAAAAAGATCCGTGATCTCTTTTGTCCTCAGAATCCCCTGCAGCCGGTAGCTGACCGCGCCGACCAGAAGAGCCGCAATGACCGACCAGAGAACGGCGGTCGAACCGGATCCCTTCATGATATTCCCGTTTCCGGTCACCAAAAGAACGATGGGCATCATAGCCACCAGCATAAAAACGGGAAGGACCATGTTGATCGCCCGAGGTTTCACCCCCGCCTTTGGTTCGATCAAAATCACGTCATTGGAGATCAGCGGCTCGGCCCCGTCCCTGAGAAGTTTTCCCTCAAGCCGCACCCGCCTCTCCGCTTTTTTCATCGGGCCGAAATCCTTCTCCGTTCCGACAAAAAAAAGGACCAGCCCGATGGCGAAAAAGGCGTAAAAATTGAAAGGAATGGATGACATGAACAACCGGACGGGCTCCTCCACACCCTGCGCGGCAAGCAGTCCCAGAATAAACGCCCCCCAGGCATTCAAGGGAATAATGACACACTTGGGAGCGGACGTGGAGTCGAGAATGTAGCTGAGTTTTTCTCTGGATATTTTAAGCCTGTCGAAAAGGGGCCTGCAGACTGCCCCTCCGACCAGGACACAGATGCTGGATTCGATAAAAATGACAAGGCCGATGAACCAGGCCAAAAATCCGGCCGCCTTCCGCGATCGGACCAATCCGCGCCCGGTCACCCAGTTCACAAATCCCATCATTCCCCCCGAAGCCTGGGTGAAGGTGATGACGGCCCCGATCATGGCACTAAAGAGGATGACCCTCGTGTTGTCGGCTACCGAGAAAACGGCAACCAGCGCCTGAACGGTCGCGATCAGTCCCGCCAGCGGATTCCAGCCGCTGAGGATGGTCCATCCCAACCAGATGCCGATCCCGAGCGAAACATAAACCTGCTTGGTTCGGATGGCCAGACCGATGGCCAGAAGCGGGGGAAGGACGGATAACCAACCGTAGGAGTCCATACCGTTTGAGATATATCACCCCGGAATTCCAAAGTCAAACATCGAAAAAATACCAGCAGCCCTTCGTCAAAAAGCCGGAAACCCGCTATAATAGAGAATGATGAGACAATTCAAAACAACGGTTGTTGAGTCTGTTTTAAAATCAGGAATGATCTGCCTCCTGGGCGTTGCGTTTCTCAGTGCTTCCGCCTGCCGCGGAACGGTGCGGATGAAGGATGATCCCTTCTTCGACACCTTTTATGAAAAAGCCCGCATCATCATGACCAAAGAGGAGCGGCTTGTGTACAGAAGCCTTCCCGACAGGGAGGCCAAAGCCGCTTTCATCGAAGATTTTTGGGCCATGAGAGACCCTGATCCGGGAACGGAAGAAAACGAGAACAAAACCGCATTTGAGGAACGCATCGAATACGCCGACACATGGTTCGGCCATCACAACACACACAGGGGCCGGCCGGCGGGAGAAAGCCGCAGTGACAGCCGCGGCTGGGACACGGACCGCGGGTATGTCTACATCCTTCTCGGCCCTCCGGACGAACTCTATTTTGACAACGGCGAACCCATGCCCACCGGCAGGCTTGTTTCAAGGCCGCAGGCCCGGCAGAGCGAAACTTGGGTGTATCGCGCCCATCGGGTGTATGTCCAATTCACCCTCTTCTCCGGCGATCGATGGGTTCTCACCGCTCCCAGCCCGGAATTATCCGATCTTCTGGAAGCGGCCAAATTCAATCTGATCGATCCCGGACTTCGAATGGATGCGGAAAACCGGCTCATCTTTGACGCCGGCTTCACCGGAGACGCCGTCGACATCTCCATTCCCCTTTCCAGGCTGCGTTTCAAGGAAAGTGATGGGCGGCTCTTTACGGTCATCAGGATTCAAATCACGGTTTATCACAATCTACAGAAAATCACGACTCTGAATCATGAGGAAACCGTTTCCGGAACGGAAAAGGAACTGCGCGGGAAAAAAAACGTTTCCATTCTGGTTCCCTTCCGGCCGGATCAAAAGGGGAAGTACATGTTCGATATCAATGTCGAAGACACCATGGCCTTCGTTTATTCCCGCTACAGAAGGACCATCCATCATACCCGGCGGTAAAAACCGGACGGCAAGAAAAGGATCATTCAGCTGCGACGGGCGGAGACAGATACCTTTTTAAATACGCTCCCGTATGGGATGCGTCCACCCGGCAGATATCCTCAGGTGTGCCCGCAGCGACGAGTTCTCCACCCCGGTCTCCTCCTTCGGGCCCCAGGTCGATGATGTAATCGGCGCACCTGATCAGATCCAGGTTATGCTCGATGACCATCACGGAGTGGCCGCTTTCCACCAGGCGGCGCAGGGTCTGAAGCAGGACGGCCACATCCAGGGGGTGAAGACCGATGGTGGGTTCGTCAAAAAGATAGAGGATTGACTTCTCTTTCTGATGGATGAGGTGAAAGGCCAGTTTTATGCGCTGTGACTCTCCGCCGCTCAGAGTGTTCGTGGGCTGTCCGAGACGAAGATAACCCAGCCCCACATCGATCAGCGGCCGAAGTTTTTTTACGATTTTCGGAAATTCGGAAAAAAAATCCATTCCCTCCAATATCGTCATTCGCAGCACATCGTCGATGTTTTTCCCTCGGAAGTGAACATCCAGAATCTCTCTCTTGAACCGCTTGCCCTTGCAGCTGTCGCAGGTCAGGACCACATCGGACAAAAACTGCATCTCTATCAGCTGCCGGCCGGCCCCCTTGCATTCTTCACAGCGGCCTCCGGCGGTGTTGAAGGAGAAATACCCCGGTTTGAAATTCTGGGATTTGGCCTCCCTGGCCTGGCTGAAAAGGATGCGGATATCATCCATCGCTTTGGTATAGGTCGCCGGGATGGACCGGGGAGAAGCGCTCAGGGGGGATTGATCGACCAGGATCACCCGCTCAACGGCCTCGCCGCCTCGAATGTCCTTAAATCCGTGCCTGTTCCGTCCCGACCATCCCTGAAACAGCACATCGTGCAGCAGCGTGCTTTTTCCCGATCCGGAAACACCGGTCACACAGGCCAGCACATTCAAAGGGAGACGAACATCGATGTTTTTCAGGTTGTGAAGCGTGGCCCCTCGGATTTCCAGGTAGCCTTTCGGTCGGCGCCGATGGGAGGGCACCGGAAAAACATCCTCACCGCGCAGATAGCGGGCGGTCAGGGACCGCGGATCCTTCAGAAGCGCCTTGAGGGTTCCGGAAAACAGAACCTCCCCCCCCTGCTCTCCGGCATGAGGCCCGAGGTCGATGCAGTATTCCGCCGCCCGCATGATTTCAGGATCATGTTCGACGATAAGGACGGTGTTCCCTATCCGTTGAAGGGACTTGAGGATCTCGACCAGGCGGCGGCTGTCTCGTGCATGCAGGCCGATGCTCGGCTCATCGAGGACAAAAAGAGTGCCCACCAGTGAGGATCCGAGCGCGGCCGCCAGGTTTATCCGTTGGGCCTCTCCACCGCTCAGCGTGAAGGTGATCCGGTTCAGGGTGAGATAATCCAGGCCCACTTCCAGCAAATAATTCAACCGGTTCCGTATCTCCTGGACAAGCTTCTCCGCCACCTGCATCTGAAAAGGAGTCAGACTCAGTTTCCGGAAAAACGTTTCGGCCTCTTTCACCGTTTGAGCGGTCACGTCCCCGATATTCATCCCTCCGACGGTGACGCTCAAAGCTCTGGGATTGAGCCGGGCCTGGCCGCAGTCGGGACAGGGGATATACTTCCGATAGCGTGCCAGAAACACCCGAACCTGGACCTTGTAATTCTTTTTCTTCAACCGCTCAAAAAATCCGGCAATTCCTCCGAATCGTCCGTCGCCTTCCAGAACAAAACGCTGCCATTCCTTTTTCAAATCCTTGAAGGGGCGGTCGCCGGGAATGCCTCGCTTTTCCGCTTCTTCCAGCAGGCGGCGCTGCCTCCGGTGTGAACCGGGTTTGGAATAAGGCTCAACTGCTCCGTCAGCCAGGGATTTTGTGCGGTCGGGAACAATCTTGTCCTCGTCATAGACCGCCATATCGCCGAATCCGTGGCAGGACGAACAGGCGCCCTGCGGACTGTTGAACGAAAAATACGTGGGGAGCGGATCATCATACACGATGCCGCAGGTCCGGCATTCCAGCCTGTCCAAAAAAGAAAGGATCTCTTCTCCAAAAACAACGGACACCTTCCCATCCCCTTTTTTAAGGGCCAGCTCCAGCGAGTCGACAAGCCTCTCCCTTTCAGCCGCCGTCAGCCGCAGCCTGTCCACAAAAACCTCCCGTGTTTCCCCGCCGGTCCAATCCGCCGCCTCCAAATCCTCAACCTTCCCGTCGAGAACGATGCGATCAAATCCGGCCCGCCGCAGATCATCCGAACTCACATCAGCCGGGGCTGAAAAAGTAATCAGGAGCTCTTGTCCTTTCGCCCGGGTGTAGAGCTCCCCGGCCATGGAATCGATGGAGTCCCGCACGACCGGCTGTCCGCATTCCAGGCAGTGGGTGAGGCCGATCCGAGAAAACAGGATGCGGAGAAAATCATAGATTTCCGTCACGGTGGCCACGGTGGAGCGGGGATTTTTTGAGACCGCCTTCTGCTGAATGGCGATGGCGGGCGTGATCCCTTCAATCCGATCGGCATCGGGCTTGTCCATCCTCTCCAGAAACTGCCGCGCATAGGCGGACAGGGATTCAATATAGCGGCGCTGCCCCTCGGCGTAGAGGGTATCGAACGCGAGAGAAGACTTCCCGGAACCCGAAACACCCGTCACCACGATCATTTTATTGAGAGGAATGTCCAGATCGATATTTTTGAGATTGTGCACCCGGACTCCGCGCAGTATAATTTTTTCCTTCATAGAATACGCTTCTCTTTCCTGAACATGAACGACCAGATATTATAATGGGTTGTTCCGTCTGCCTCAACAGGTATTCCGCAGATAGCCATGGATTATTTGACTCTTGAGTAAAAGCGGTGAAGCCGACTAAAAAATAAGATACCGCCCCTTCTCCATCAGGCGCTCGGTTTCTCCCGCTCCATAATCCAGATCAAGAGATCGGATTTGAATCCGCGGCTGCGTGGATGGGATATAGATGCGGTCCAGGTGAATGACTTCAGACGG
>JAHIPL010000152.1 GCA_018894615.1 Acidobacteriota bacterium
CACTTCCGATCAACACCAGTAAAAAACAGACCATAAGGGGCCTTTGAATCCATCGCACCATCCTGTACCTCCAGTTTTTAAACAGATTTGTTGTTTGTATAAACGACATTTATTAGACGAGAAAAATCCGAGGGTCTTCCCAAATTATCCTTTCTTTTTCAAAAACCTCCAAATACAATCATCTGAACACTCTCCTTCACATGGGGGAAAGTGGTTTATTACCGGTATATGATATAATGTGATCCGCTTGGCTAGGAGCTCCCCTGAAAGGATCGGTTTGATTTTGATCAGGCCCATAAAAAACACAAGGAAACGAACATTCATGGTTCACGTTTTTTCCCCGGCCCTGTTCTTTCTTATTTTATTCAATCAAACCGGCTGCGGGCTCCTAAACCGGCATGATCCACATTCCCTGGAGCAGGAAATCCTCCATCTCGTCAACGGCCATCGGAAATCCCTGGACCTGGCGGATCTTCTCTGGAACGATCTAATCGCCGAACTGTGCCGGCAGCACAGCAAGCGCATGGCATCGGGAACCATTTCCTTTTCGCACGACGGTTTTGATAACCGTGTAGCCGTCATCAGCCAAACGTTTGCCTCCGCTGAAATAAAGGAAAACATCGGATATGTCGTCGACGTCTGGGGAATCACCTCTCCAACCGGACGCGTGTTTGATGCCTGGCTTGGAAACGTTTCGCACCGTGAAGCCATCGAGGGCAATTTTGATCTAATGGGAATCGGCGCGGCAGGGTCCGGTTCGACCTACTACTTCACACAGATATTTCTTCGAAAACAACGCTGAATAATTCATAAAATATACCGCCGAACAAACAAGTAAAAACGAGACTAAATAAAACGACGTCATCTTTCACCTTCCGACCCAACCTACTCCTGGCGAACCAATCTAAACCTTGACTCGGGAACAATCCAGGCGATAGAATCATTTTTTAAGGAGAATCAAATGAAGCAGCCGGCAGCGGGAATCAGCCCCAAAGAAGAGCAGCCATCCGATCTTCCCCGAGTTCTCACGCTCTGGGATATCGTCGGGATCGTCGTGGGAGGAGTCATCGGCTCGGGAATCTTTATCGTTCCCGCCGCCATCGCCTCCAACGTGACATCCCCTCTCCTGATCCTGGCCGTTTGGGTGACGGGCGGTATTCTCAGTTTCTTCGGAGCGCTGGCCTTCTCAGAACTCGGCGCAGCCTATCCTCAGGCCGGCGGTTCCTACGTCTACCTGAGAGAAGCCTATGGACCGCTTGTCTCCTTCCTTTTCGGGTGGACTCTTTTTCTGGTCATCGACACCGGTGCCATCGCGACGCTGGCCGTGGCGTTTTCCAGCATCTATCTTCCTCATTTTTTCACCATGACCCCTCAAGTTCAAAAGCTGATCGCGGTGGTGTTCGTCCTTGCGCTCGTTTCAATCAATTATATCGGTGTCCGCTGGGGCGCCAATGTCCAGAACCTCCTGACCGCCATCAAATTCACGGCGTTGGGCGGAATCTGTTTTGTTCTCCTCGTTTTCGGAAAAGGAAACACGGCCAACTTTGTCTCCCCGGCGCCGGAATCCTTTTCATGGGGCCTGGTCGGCAGCTTCGGAGTCGCGGTCGTAGCCGTTCTCTGGGCCTACAAAGGCTGGGAAGCCGCCACCTACAGCGCCGGAGAGACAAAAAATCCGGGCAAAAATCTGCCGCTTGGGCTCTTTATCGGTATTGTTTCCGTAATCGGCATCTATATCGTCACCAACCTGGCCTATCTGTATCTTTTCCCCGCCGAAAAAATCGCCCAGTCGGAACGGGTGGCCAGCGACGCCATGAGCCTCATCATCGGCCCCATCGGAGCGTCCATCGTGGCCGCCCTCATCCTCATATCCATGACAGGTGCGGCCAATCAGATTCTGCTGACATCACCGCGCGTTTACTATGCCATGGCCCACGACGGGCTGTTTTTCAACAAGCTGAAGTCGGTGCACAGGCGGTTTCTCACCCCTCATCTCGCCATCGTGACCATGGGGGTCTGGAGCATCATCCTCAGCGTCTCGGGAACCTTTGAACAGCTTTTCACCTATGTTGTCTTCGGACAGTGGATTTTCTTCGGAATGACGGCGGGCGCCGTCTTTATCCTTCGGAAAAAACGCCCCGACCTGCCGCGCCCCTACAAAACATTCGGCTATCCCGTAACACCTTTTCTCTTCATCCTGGCGGCGCTGTTCATCTCCTTCAACACCCTGATCAACGAGTTTTTGAACGCGCTGGCGGGCCTGGCCATCATCGCCTTGGGGCTGCCCGCCTTTCTGTACTGGAGAAAAAAGAGCATATCAAAAACCGAGACGTGAGCCTCTCACTAAAAAAAACAGTCCCGCCCCCCTGATGAAAAAAAACAAAAAAAAAGAGCGGCCCGTCCGGAGACAGACCGCTCCATTTGACTTATCGAGTTGAGTTAATTTCTGTTACTGTTGGAAATTACCAGCGATCGCCGAAGCCTCCGCCGCCGCCACGTTCGCCGCGGTCGTCCCGTCTGGGTTTGGCTTCGTTGACTTTAAGGGATCTTCCCTTGATTTCCTTGCCGTTCAGAGCGGAAATGGCGGCTTCCGCCTCTTCCTTCTTCGGCATTTCGACAAAACCAAAACCTTTGGAACGCCCGGAAAAACGGTCTGTGATGATCCGAGCCGATTCGACTTCACCAAAAGCGCCGAATTCTTCTCTCAGATCGTCTTCAGTCATACTCCAAGACAAGTTGCCACAATAGATGTTCATTTGAACTCCTTTCCGAAGGACACTTCAAGAGGAAAGGAGTAAGGTGAGAAAAACATTACGTCCAAATCCTTATGTCCGTCGCGCGGAGAAGTCCGGCCGGTTGATCCGGCAGGATCTTTTCCCCGCAAAATCCTAATTCCCGAACATATGCGGCCGGAGCCGGCATACATCCAAACTAAAAACACATTTAAATAAAAAAAACCCGACAGCTACCTACTCTCCCACTCCGCCCCCGGAGCAGTACCATCGGCACAAGAGAGCTTAACTTCCGTGTTCGGAATGGGAACGGGTGTTTCCTCTCCGTTATGGCTGTCGGGATTATTATCCATTAAAAAAACCCAAACGGCTTTTTTTGTCTGAACAGATTTGTTCAATGGGACAACAAACCTGTTTCATTACGTCAAAAAAAGCGGTTTAACTTTATCTTTTAAAACACTGATTACAGCGGACGGTATCTTTCGGCTTATCTATATTAAGATCAAGCCTCACGGGCTATTAGTACTGGTCAGCTGAACACATCTCTGTGCTTACACATCCAGCCTATCGACCTCGTAGTCTACGAGGGCCCTACAGTCTCCGAAGAGAAGGGAAATCTAGTCTTGAGGCGAGTTTCCCGCTTATATGCTTTCAGCGGTTATCTCAACCAAACGTAGCTACCCTGCGATGCCCCTGGCGGGACAACAGGTACACTAGAGGTTTGTCCATCCCGGTCCTTTCGTACTAGGGACAGGCCCTCTCAAATTTCCTACGCCTACCGCGGATAGGGACCGAACTGTCTCGCGACGTTCTAAACCCAGCTCACGTACCTCTTTAATGGGCGAACAGCCCAACCCTTGGGACCTGCTACAGCCCCAGGATGAGATGAGCCGACATCGAGGTGCCAAACAGGGCCGTCGATATGAGCTCTTGGGCCCTATTAGCCTGTTATCCCCGGCGTACCTTTTATCCGTTGAGCGACGGCCCTTCCATACGGGACCGCCGGATCACTAAGTCCTGGTTTCCCACCTGTTCGACCTGTATGTCTCACAGTCAAGCTCTCTTATGCCTTTGCACTCTACGGCTGATTTCCAAACAGCCTGAGAGAACCTTAGAGCGCCTCCGTTACATTTTTGGAGGCGACCGCCCCAGTCAAACTACCCACCTAGTACTGTCCCCCATCCGGATCACGGATGTAGGTTAGAACTCTAATATATTAAGAGTGGTATCTCACCGTTGACTCCACCACGACTAGCGTCGCAGCTTCAAAGTCTCCCACCTA
>JAHIPL010000153.1 GCA_018894615.1 Acidobacteriota bacterium
AAAAAGATGACCCATGACGGCCGCGTAGACGATATCCGGATTTTGAGGATGAATGACGATTTTGCCGATGTGGTGGGAATCATCGAGCCCCATGTGGGTGAACGTCTTTCCGGCATCCGCCGATTTCCAGATGCCGTTACCGGAATAGCAGGAACGGGCATAGGAATCCTCTCCCGTTCCAACCCAGACGATGCGGGAGTCGGACGGGGCCACTTCCACAGCACCGATGGCATTGACGCCGTAGTCGTCGAAGATGGGAAAAAAGGTATTGCCGTTGTTGACCGTTTTCCAGACACCACCGTTCCGGGCGGCCACATAAAACGTGTATTTGTGCTTGGGGGACGGGTTTTCCGGCACGGCGATATCACCAACCCAGGCTCCTGCCCGAAAGGGTCCCAGGTTGCGGTACTCAAAATTTCGAAAGAGATTCACCTCATCCGCTCCGGAAGCGACCGTGACGGCGCTTCCTGTCCCGATCGACAGACCTCCGTATAAAATCATGGAAATCACAGCGACCGTTCGTCCTCGCTTCCCCGCCGGAACTTTTCTCAACGTTTTACGCAACATATTTTTCACTCCTTCATGCTAAAAAAGAAACCTATCGCTATTTTAAAAGAGCAACGCCATCGAATCAATGCAAGAACAGCCTTCGTTATGAGAGATCCAATTATTTCACCGAACCGGGAGGCATGTGCTCCATCAGATAGCGGGTCAGCAGCCTCCGCAGATGGATGGTGGTGTTCTCCCCTTCATAGATGCCGTGGGACCGGTTGGGATAGGACATCATGGTGAAATGTTTCTCATGGCGGATGAGTTCGTTCACCAGTCTCTCGAAACTCTGATAGTGGACATTGTCGTCTCCCGTGCCGTGAACGATGAGAAGGTTCCCTTTCAGGCTGCCGGCATGGGTGATGGGAGATCCGTCCCGGTAGTTGTCGGTGTTGTCATCGGGAAGTCCCATGTAGCGTTCCTGGTAGATGGTGTCGTAGAGAAGCTGGTCACTGACGAAGGCGACGGCCATGGCCGTGCCGTAAAGCTCGGGAAATCGAAAGATGGCGTTGAGGCTCATCTGGCCGCCTCCGCTCCATCCCCAGATGCCGACGCACCCGGGATCGAGATAAGGCCTGTCCCTGAGAATCTTCCTGCAGGCCGCGGCATGATCCTGTGGGGCGATGATCCCCACCCGGCGGTAGATGCTCTTTCGCCACTCCCGTCCGCGGGGCATATTGGTCCCCCGGGGATCAACGCTCATCACCACATACCCTTGTTGTGTCAGCATCAGGTGCCAGAGATAGGTGCTTCCCCCCCATGAATCTCGAACGGTTGAACCGGCCGGTTCACCGTAGATATAAAAAAGCAGGGGATATTTTTTCCCGGGATCAAAATCCGGCGGTTTCATGCACCAGGCATTGAGGACGATTCCCGTTCCGATGTCGATGTCGAAAAATTCCACCGGGGTTTGTTTCAGAGCCTCGACCTTTGTCCTCAGTTCCCTGTTGACGACAAGATTTCGAATCACTTCATGCCCGGGGAGACGCACCAGATCGCGCCGGGTCGGGCTGCTGAAGGAAGACCAGGAGTGAAAAGCCCAACATCCGTCGTGGGAGATCAAATAGCTGCTGGAGCCGGATTGCGATTCCGGCGTCACCCGGCGGAGGGTTCCGGACCCGTCCAGAGGCACGGAAAAGAGGTAGCGCTGGGAGGGATTATCGGGCGAGGCGGAAAAATAGAGCAGGCCCCCTTTCTCGTCGATGAGTTCGATGCTGATGACATCGTACGCGCCCGGCGTGAGATTGAGGATATTACGCCCATCCCTGCTGATGAGATACACATGGCTCCAGCCGTCCCGCTCACTGACCCAGGTGAATTTTTGCCCGTCCTTCATCCACTTGAGGTCGTCCACAACCTCCACCCAGGCTTCATCTTCGTCCGTAAAAACGGTCGTCAGCTGTCCGGTGTTGATGTTCCCCAGCAAAACCCGATTGGTGTTCTGAAGCCGGTTGAGCCGCTGAATCACGATTTCATCGGAACCGGCCGCCCAGTCCATACGGGCGACATAATTGTCCCGAAGATCACCGGGCAGCTCAAACCACCGGGGCTCCCCTCCGGCCGCGCTCACAACGCCGATCCGGCACACGGCGTTCGTCTGGCCGACTTTGGGATGGCGGAAGGAAATGATCCGCGGATAGAGCTGATCCGTGTTGTTGATCATGTGAAACAAGGGGATATCTTCGCTGTCCAGCTGCCAAAAGGCGATCTGCTCCCCATCCGGGCTCCAGCGGAATCCGTCATGAAGGCCGAATTCCTCCTCATAAACCCAGTCAAAAGTTCCGTTGATCAAGGTCTCGGTGCCGTCCCTGGTGAGTGGTGTTATGCGGCCGCTGTCCAAGTCCTCCACATAGATGTTGTTTTTTTTCACAAAGGCGACCCGGGTGGCGTCGGGAGAAAATTTGGCGAACATGAGAGCCGCTTCATCGGCCTCACCACCCACCTGCTGCAGCCTGCCGGAAGAAAGGCTCAATACCCAGTAATCCCCGCGGGTGTTCTGCCTCCAGACACGGCGGGTGTTGGTAAAGATGAGAAGTTTTCGCCCGTCCTTCGACCAGATATAATCGCTGATGCCGAGCGGTTCGGTTCTCCCGGGAGGCACAAGTCTGTCTGCGGAGACGAGGACCGAGCGTCCTCCTGTCTCGGGGTCGTATCGGATGATCTCCCGTCCGCCCGCATCCGATTCCGAATCTTCAAGGATGGTGTACCCGCTCCCGTCTTCCAACCAGCGGGCGGGGCCGAATCGTTCGGCGTCGAACTCATTCGACTGGTAAATTCTCTCGAGAGAAAGCCTGGACGGATCTTCCGATTTTGAAGCCGCATTCCTTGCACTCTCCATGCTGACAATAACAGCGAACAGAATCAAAACGGCAGCTCCCAAATAGGACAGGATCTTTTTCATGACTCTCTCCAGGTATTTTGATTCATCGACAGCCCTTCGCTTTTACCACACGCCGAATGGGTTGTCAAAAAAGCGCGAGGTGCCAAAAATACGTTTATATCAGCCGTTCCTTTCCTCAGGGTAAACAAGCCCCCACTGCCGCCGAAGGGCATCGAGTGTCCGCATGATTTCGACCGATTCGTTTAGCGGCATCACCGGGCTTTCGTTTTTTCCCGCCCTAACACAGGCCATCGCCTCTTCAGCCTGATACTGAAGCCCGGTCGAACGGTAAGGGATCCTGTATTTTTTCGAAGTCAATCCGGCACCGCGAACAGTGAATTTATGAGGGTGAAAAAAATTAGGGACCCTGACATAGCCCTCGCTTCCCGCAATCAAGGCTTCGTTCTGAACCCGGACCTTGAAAGAGGAAAAAAGATGGGCCGATCTGCCTCCCGGGTAGGAAAAAAAATAGGATGACTGCTCGTCCACTCCCGAACGGCCGATGTCCGCGGTGCTCTGAATGGATTCCGGATCGCACCCGAATATCCAACGGGCATAGGATACCGGATAGATACCCAGATCGAGAAGAGATCCGCCGGACAACGGCAGGCTGTGCAGTCTGTCGTCAGGATCCCAGGGGACGTGGAAACCGAATTCCGCCCGAAGGTGCTTCACTTCTCCGATGCCTCCCTCATCAATCAGCCTCTTGAGTTTGCGGGACGCAGGAAGGAATCGGGTCCACATGGCCTCCATCAGGAACAGATCGTTTGACCGGGCCGCTTCCGCCATCTGCTGCGCCTGATCCCCGTTGAGGGCAAACGGTTTCTCACAGAGGACATGCTTTCCGTTGTTCAAGGCCAGAAGCGTGTTGCCGCAGTGGGCGTTATGGAGGGAGGCGATGTAGACGATATGGATGTCCGGATCTCTGACCAGAGTTTCATAATCCGTGTAAAACCGGGGGATGCCGAACTGAACCGCAAACCGCTCTGCCTTCCCTTCGGACAGGGAAGCCGCTGCAACAAGCCGGCACCCTTTCAGCGTTTGAAGTCCCCGAGCGAACTTCGCCGCGATCCGCCCGCATCCGATGATCCCCCAATTCAATGTTTTCATATCTTTTTTATACCATGTTCGGAGACACAGGCCAACCGTCCGATACAAACGATTTCTTCCCATATGAATAGACTCCGCCCAGCACCTGTATGTTGATTGGACGATTCAATTCGTTGCATAATAGAGACAGATAATCAAATAGCTGGAGGGACGAATGGAATTCATACTGCCCGGACTCAAACTCCTGACATATTTCGGAATCGGGACCATCGTTCTTGGGATTCTGCTCCTTCTCGGCATCATTTGGGGACGGCAGGGGCCGCTGAGCTACATCCTCGGTTCCATCATCTGTGTGGCCGTGGGAATTTTTCTTTTGTCCATCAAAACTTCGGGAAAAATCGTTCTGAACGAAGACACCATCTCTCTTCATTCTCCTCTGAACAAGTCGTTCGTCATTCACCCGGACAGCGTCGCAAAAGCCTGGGTGGAGGACTTGCAGGACAGCGAGTGGAAGCCGGTGCGGAAGAAGTCCGGCACGGCCGCCGGGGATATCCGTTCGGGCTGGTTCACCCTCAAAAACGGGAAAAAAGCCTACATCGCACTTCAGGGGTGGAAGGCCCTCTGCCTGGAAACCGAGGACGGACACATCGCCCTTTTCGGCACCGCCGACTTTGACCTGTTCCTTTCAGAAGTCCGGAAAAGATACCCAAACCTGTCCCAATTGTTCTAAGGGAAAACGACTCACTCAAAAATTGAAAACTTCAGTTGATCATGAGAAAATAAGGTCCAACACATATCTCAAAGGAGAAACCATGCGAAAATTAGTAACATCCCCGATATTGATGGGAATGCTCGTCCTTTGCTTGTTCAGCGCCACTCCGGCAGGCGCCCAAAACGATACCTATAACAATCTTCTCGGAGAATGGGATGCGGAAACCGAAAGCGGCCAGTACCAGTTCGTCTTCAAATTCTTTATGGAGAACGATGAATTAAAGGGAACATTCGAGGGTTCCACCGGAATAGTCGATATGCAGAAGTTGTCGTTCGAAGAGAACACCGTCCGGTTCACAGTGGATATCGACGCCGGAGGACAGTCCATGGCCATCGCTTTCGAGGCGACCATCGACGGAGATTCCCTTCAGGGATTTCTGTCCATGGAATTCGGTGAGGGCGCAATCACCGGCAGCAAACGGAAGTGATCCCTGCACTTCATCGGCCGGCGAAAAGGCCTCTTTAAAGCGAGGAAGCCGTGAATAGAACAACTAAAATATCGATTATGATTCTCCTTGTCCTCCTTGCCGCACTCTCACGGGAGATCATCGCCCTTTCCCCTTCCAATCCCGATATCATGAAAAATCTTCTCGGTGAATGGGACGTGGAAACCGAAGGCCGTCAGTATCAGTTCGTCTTCAAATT
>JAHIPL010000023.1 GCA_018894615.1 Acidobacteriota bacterium
ATCCGCGGCCGGATCGGCCTATGAGGGGAATGAGGAAAAGGACGGTAATCGGAACAGGTCCTTTTCCTGGAAATTCGGCCTGAATCCGGATAAGCGGCTCTCCTTTGATTTTACCGTCAGATCCATCCATTCCCGCCTCGAGATCGACAGCTTCGGCGGGCCTTACGGAGATGATCCCAACAATGTCCAGAACTACCGGACCTTTCTGATCAAAGGCGGCGTGCGGGCGCTTCTTCTCAACAACCGCTGGGAGCAAACCCTGAACCTCTCCATGGTCGATTATGACAGGACACAGGACAATCCCGCGGACACCCTCCATCTCTTTGACTCGGAAAAAGGAGAGTATCAGAGCCGTCTCTCCAAAATCGACTGGCAGAACAACCTGTATCTGAATGGGGCCCAGACCCTGACTTTTGGTGTGGAGGGAATTCAGGAACGGGGCGAATCCATCTATGAATCGGATGGGATGTTTGGTCCCTATGCCAGTCTTTTTCCCCTTCAGAAGGCGTCCACCTTCGGAATCTATGCCCAGGACTCCCTCCGCTTCGGAGGGCGGTTTTTTGCTGCGGTGGGCGCCCGTCTCGATGTCCACAACCGGTTCGGAAGTGTTGTCACCTACCGGATCGCTCCCGCCTATCTGATCCCTTCAACGGGGACCAAATTCCGGGTGTCCTTCGGAACAGGATTCAAGGCCCCGAGCCTCTATCAGCTTTATGCTCCCGGAACATTGTACGGCCCGATCGGGAACGAATCGCTTGTGCCGGAAAAATCCATAGGCTGGGAAGCGGGATTGGATCAGTCCTTTTTTGATGGGAGACTTGTGATCGGAGCCGGATATTTTCACAATAGGTTCAAGGAGCTTATTCTCTATGATTCCTTTCGGGGCTATTACAATGTAGGCGCCTCTTTCTCGAGGGGGGTGGAGGCTGCCGTGACGGCCCGGCCGGGAGAAGCCTTCTTTCTGCAGGCATCCTACACAAGAACAGAAGCGAGGGATCTGGATACGGACAGCGATCTGCTTCGACGACCGAAGAACAGATTTTCGGCGAAAATGAGCGGACGTGTTCTAACGATTGCTCATCTGGCCCTGAGTTTTGTTCATGTCGGCTCCCGGAAGGACCTCTTTTATGTCGGATGGACACCGACCGTGGTCACCATGCCTCCTTTTTCCCTGCTGAATGCCGCACTCACGCTGGATGTCCTGCCTCATCTCGAGATATTTATTCGCCTGGACAATCTGTTCGATCAGAAATACGAGTATGTCAAGGGATACGGAACATTCGGTTTTGCGGCCTACGGAGGGTTCCGCCTGAAAATCGGCTCCAATTCGTAAAACCGGTCCCTTTCTTTTCCCGCTCCTACCTTCGGCTTGCCCGGCAGGAGGGCGGCGACACGGGCATTCACCTTAAGGCATTTCTTTTTTAGTTTGGTCCATTATAATGGATAAGGATTGGAGGAGACATGATCGGATTGACTGCGGATGATCTGTGCCGGTTGATTATCGGAGTTTTTCCCCGGCTGCCCGACGACAGGTTTCTGGGAGTCCTGGTGGATATCCCTTCCCAGGCGCAGATGGACAACGATCTCTGGAAAGAGAGGCGGCTTCTTGCGGTGGAATGGTACGAGCGGCTGCGGGACAGATTTGTCGAGCTTCAGCTGCACGGCGTACGGCTCATTGCCTATCCCGATATCGGTTCCAACAACGCCGATCTGCCGTCTCATGCGTTTATTCTCGACGACGGACTTCCCGATACTGCCGACGGCCTCACCGCACAAACAGCCCCCCTTCCCTTTTCCGATATCTTCCGCAAGACGCAGCTGTTTCTGGCGTTGACCGAATATTCGGCGACCGCCCCTCTCAAAATGGCCGCCCGCACGTTCGGCTTCCGTGCGGCCACCATGCCCGGATTCACAAGGAATATGATTCCGGCCCTCAAAATCGATTACAACACGGTTAGCCTCAAGGTGATGCGGATAAAGGAGAGACTGGATCGGGCTCAAGCCGCCCGCGTGGTTTTCTCCGTGGATGAAAAACAGGATTTCAAAATGACCTTTGATCTGAGGCATCGCAGTGGACATGCCAGCACCGGCCGATTTCCGGATGCGGGTACGGCGGGGAATCTTCCCAGCGGGGAAGCCTACATCGTTCCCTATGAGGGAGAAGAGCCCGCCGCCGGGACGGAAGCTGAGCATCTGCGCCGGGAACCTGCCTACGGTAATATGGCGGAACTGGGATTCGGGATTCTGGCCGATTTCGGGTTGAAAGCCACCGGCTCCATCCTGCTCGACGAAAAACTGGGTTTTCACGTCGCCTTCGGCCGAAGCGAACATTTCGGCGGGATCACGGGCCCGGATGCCTTTTCCTCTCCGTCTGAAGTCATTCACCTGGACCGCATCTATATCCCATCCACGCAGCCGCGGATTCAAATCCGATCTCTTGATCTGGATTATGGAGCGGGAGAAACCGAGCGCCTGATGGAGAAGGGGCGGTATCTTATTTTTTAGTCG
>JAHIPL010000154.1 GCA_018894615.1 Acidobacteriota bacterium
GCACTCAATTCCTTGAGAACTTCATCGAATTGATTTCGCAGGACGGAATCCAATCCAAAATCCTTGGATTGGAATGGATTGGATGTTTCCATCCCGTGAATCAGAGAGTACGGAACACCGGAGGAGAAGAAGATGATATGTTTGTTTCCGGAAATGTAGCGAAAAGCTTTGGACAGGTCGATGATCCTTGAAAACAAATTACGGATCTGATTTCTGTACTCATCCCTTTGAAAACGGTTATTGGAGGCAACATTTCCAGAAGCAAAAGCCCCTGCTCCGGATTGTGTGAATCCCCCCCCGTCGCTCAATTGAGCCGGAGCCCCTCCCTGTACAGGCTGGCCATACTCACTGGCATCCAGAGCTGATTCGCCCGTCATCTGTTGATAAAGCAAAGCCTCAAAATTTTCCGCCCGTCCCACTCGACCCGTTCCCCCTATTTGTTCCACGACTTGGCGGATCGCCTGATGGTCTGTGGTCAAGTATTCATGAAGTGTCAACTGCTTTAAAACAGAGTAGGAAATTATGCCGACTTCGTCAGTAGGCTGGAGCTGATTATCGATGAAGTGCAGAGCCGCCTTCTGGGCCTTGAGAAATCCTTTGGCGTTATTATTGACGAGATCAAAAAAGAAGAAGAACTTCCGGTTCATAATATCGTCCGTCACGCCCGCTGTAACGTCCTTTTTTATCCCGGGTTGAGGTTCGGCCCTTTCCTGAAGAGGACTCAGAATATATCTTTCAAACTCCGTCACCTGCTGACGTTTTTTATTGACGTAGATGACAAAGTCATCCTTATTCAGGTCAGTCACAGGATTCCCTGACTTGTCCGTCACATAGACCTGAATGAGTTTCAGGGTGACCGTCACTTCATGTTTGATTTCCTGGGCAAGTAATGAGATGGAGACAAGAACAATCACTGCCGGGATAAAAGGTCTTTTCAACTGATTATTCAAAATCAAATCCTATCCCGATACCGACGACAAAACGATCCGTATCATAGGAAAAACCAAAACCCGGAAGAGATGATATTTTGATCCAGGTCGGGATTGACCGGATGGATAACTTTTCCGTCCATAGCGCTCTGATCAAAAGCATATCCTGCCCTGGGCGCCATCACAGGACTGAGGGCATATTCCACTCCAAACCTAATTTTCCAGGTGTCTTTCCATCTCATTTCAGCACTTTGTTTATCATAATCAGGAATGACACCGTAAAAATAACCGAAATCATCCATAAATTCCGGATTCATGTCTGCACCCGATTTATCGGAAATAAACTCCCAGTTTTTCGCTTTGCTCCACTCACTCCAATGAAAATCGAGAAGCAGAGTCAGTCTGTCCACGGGAACAACCATCAAGCCTAACACAATTTCCGTTGGATACAAGAGCTGTATGGAGACATGTTGAAGCTCATAAAATCTGTCCATGAGCTGATGTATTTCAATGCTCCTGCCAAAGCGGCCGCTCTTGCTCCAAGCTCGTAGATCGCATATCCGGAAGCATTGAGATACTGGAAGCCGGATAACATGATGATGATGATGATGAGAATAAGCCGGGAAATCTTTTTTGACACAGGTCTTATCTCCCTTGAAAAATAGATGAAGAATGCAAATATTATGAACTGATAATCCTAAAGTCAATTCATTTCCCCAGAGTGTTTTGAATGAGTGTTTTGGACTCTTGATTTAAAGGTGATATAACATATAAAGGATTTTTTTATTACTCATTAATTCACAATGTTGGTCAAGGATGACAAGGAGGGATGGATGAAAAGATCCGGTGCAAAATTATGTTTTTTCCTTTTGATATTAGGAACTGGCCTGGCAGTCTCACACCCCCTGACGGCCACTGAAGAATTCCGGGCAAAACTTCTCAACAATTCCGGCCTCTTTTCGGACAGGATGATTACCATAAAAATCAAGATTGAAGGCTATACGACTGCCGAGGACATCAGTGCGCTATCGAAGATTCATGATGAGAAGGGCGTCACGGCCTATATGAATGCTTTAAAAAACATCGATAAGGGAGTCATCAATTTCTTGAGCACCCGGGGCCTCAACCTGCGCATCATCGCCTCAAAAGTCGAAAAGACTGAATCGGGAAAAAAGTATACACTGGGGATGGAAAGACAGAGCTGGGATACAGAAACGAATATCAGGGTAGATCGCCACTATCTCTACATGGTGATGGAATTGGAAGTCGACGAGAATGGGAAGGGAACGGGAATCCTTTATAAAAGCGCCAATTTCAATTTAGGGGGAAGCAAAATTATTGATATTACAGATTCCCTTACACCGTTGCCCATCCATAATGTCCGTCAAACGAAATAAAAACAACGTTATTTAAAACTCAAATCCCAGCCCAACTCCGACAATCAAACGGTCTGCATCGTAGGAAAAAGCAAGGCCTGGAAGAGATGATGTCCGGGCATTTGAAAACCTGTATTGAACGAAGAAATCAAATGAGAAGTCGCTCATTTTTTCGTCATCCCACGTTGAAAATAAGGGACCTAAATAACCCAGCCCAAAAGAGACGATATGACTGTCCAGGTCGGGGATGATCGGATGGATGGCTTCCCCTTCAACAGCACTGGGATTGTTTGCGTATCCCGCCCTCAACGCCAGAACGGAACTCAATGCATATTCTATCCCATACTTAATGTTCCAGGTGTCTTTCCATCTCAGTTCAGCTCCTTGTTTATCATAATCAGGAGTCACACCGAAGAAGTTGCCGTATGCCTCCATAAATTCCGGATTCATGTCGGCGCCTGTCTTATCGGATTGAAATTCCCAATTTAGAGATTCACTCCAGTCACTCCATTGAAAATCAAGAAGCAGTGTCACTCTTTCTACAGGTACAAACATCAATCCCAATACGATTTCGGTTGGATACGAGATCTTGAATGTCACATTTTGGAGTTCATAAAAAGCATCCAAAAGTGTTGTTAAGGGGACAAATTTGTTTTCCGGCCCGAGAATTCTTGAATAAGAATCCGTTAAGTATTGATGAAACGTATTTTTTCCTTTTGCATCGAACGCTACCTTGTGCTGGTATTTACCGCCGATCTGAAGCCTTTTACCGATTTTCCATAGAAGACCTGCGACAAATCCGATCCCGCTCCCGCCGGCGTGAGGGCGACTATCCATATAAAGTGGGGTTTGAATCTGGGGAATATTTTCAGTTGGAAACTCCACAACATGGCTCCACTCTGACTTCGAAAAAACGAAATCGATGCCGAAACCCAGGGCCAGTCCTTCTGTAAGTTTTATAGCCACGGCCGGACGGTAATAAACAGAACTAAGCTGCGCTGAGAGGCAGAAGTTCTTCCCCGGCCATCCTCCTCCCCAGTTGACATCTGTGGAATAGGGTGAAAAGCGCCCGATGCCAAAAGTAATCCTTGGGAAAGGACTCCAGGTTGCATAAAAGAATCCCTGTATCTGGGCAAGATCGGAGGTAAACGTAAGTTGTGTGCCCGGAGACAATGCCGTTGTTTTGAGAGGACTGTACAGAATGTTGGCCTTAATTCTGATGCCGTCCAGAAAGGCAATTCCTGCCGGGTTGTAATAGACAGCGGAGGCATCATCCGCCCGGGCCGTAAAGGCACCGGCCAGAGCCGAGGCTCTTCCCCCAAGTTCGTATAATGCAAACCCGGAAGCCCTGAGATTCGGTGCGCCGGATAAAATGATAAGAAATGGTATCAACAATAATATCTTTTTTGTCACTGTCCTCTTCCCTGGAATCCATTCAAGATTATAACTGTAAATATATGGAGCGGCCTGTCGATTGTCAACATGTGTCCATGTACGCCTCCTCGCCTAAAATGTTATGATAAAAACAGGAGATTGAGATGAGAAAAATGATAACTTTCAGCAAATCGTTTTTTTTGATGCTGTTAACGATGATGGGAATTGCCTCCCTGTCTCCTTCCCTGGTTAATCCTCAGATAGCGGATGACTTATACCGGATCGACATCACAAGAATAACGGCCGTTTTTGATTATTATCCTGAACAGTATTATGTGGACTGCCAGACTTTAGTGGAGTTTCAAATGCGTCCCGGCCAGCAGCGCCCTGTGATCCATCTGGATCCTGTCATCCGCAACAACACGATCAGCCTGTTGAGGCTGAATAACGAAAACCTGGATTTCTCCAGCAATTCGGATGTGAGTATTCTCTCATATTCGGATTCCAGCCAGCAGGGCATAGAATTCCAGCGGGACCTGGCAGCCGGTCTCATTCACATTCTTGAAATTTCATACAGAAAATCTCTGCCTTCAGGATATCCACGATTCTCTTCTGAAGTCAACGACCTTGAAGGTCGAGGAAATGAAGAGCTCTTCCCCACCCTCAACACTCCCCATGAGCTTGCCCGGCATGTCCTCACATTTCGTGTTCACAGCGCCGAGTTGTTTCGATGCATAGGGTCCGGCCTGGTCGTAAGAGACAATGCCGATGTTCAGCAGTGGACACTGGACACAGAACGGGAAATGGCATCCTATACGGTCATGTTCGTCATAATGCCCGAGGAGGACACGATCCTGGAAGAAAGGAATATCGGAGGGATCAACGTCCGAGTCCTGGCCTTTATCGGAGGAGCCTCTATTAATTCGGCTTTTGCCCTTCTAGAGACATGGCTGCCTGAACTGGAGGCAAATCTCGGGCCTTTTCCCATGCCTCACGGTTTGAGCATTTTCCTTGTGAGCTCAGGAGGCGGTATGGAATATTACGGAGGGACAATTTCATCTTTATGGGCGCTGGATCACGAAGTCTTTCACATGTACTTCGCCTGCAGCACTGTTAACAGCACCTACCGCGATTCGTGGTTGGACGAGGCTATAGACTCATGGTATGAAAATTCAATCAATCCTTTTTATTCTCCCATTGCCGGCGACTACAGGTCCAATATCGTCAGCGGCCGGACGGCAGCCGCTGTCGGCTTTGACCGGCGGGCCTATAACGAAGGCTCCCGGATTATAGAAGCCGTAGCCCGGGAGCTGGGAGGGAGAAATGAGATGATCGCTTTTTTGAGGCATGTTCATTCTCTCTACTCATTCGCTCCCTTCACAACTCTGGAATTTCTGGACTATCTGGAAAACTATTCCGGCCTGAATATGAGTGACCGTTTTATGACCTGGCTCTACTCTGCCGACGACACGGCCGTCGAATCCGATCTGGGTTTTTACGGCCCCCATCAAAAGGTCGACATGACCCCACCGGAGCTGCTTCTCAATAAATACGGCATCCACAAAAAAAGAGAAAAATGAAAAAAACACGATTATTCCTTATTGTCGGTCTTCTTTTTTTATGCATCCCATCCTCACAGGCATCCGCAGAGGGAGGGAAAAAGTTTCAGATCGAATTATTTGGGGGATTTACAACGCTGAATCCGCATGATCTAAACAAAAGGGCCGAATTCGATCAGATGTATGAGTCCTTTTTTACGGAAGATCAATATCAATATTATCACACCCTATTTGGAGACAACTATACATACACAGGCCGGATAGACGGAGAATTCAAAAAAATCAAAGATGCTTTTCCCATGGGACTACAGTTGAGATATTTTCTGACACCCGGCATCTCTGTTTCACTGGGATTCAAGACCCTGTCAAGGACCCAAGACTCACAGGTTTCCCATCAATATGATGTCCGATCCGTAAATCCTGATGGTGTATTATTTTTTGATGAGTTTTCCAACAGCATTAAAAACCGGCCCTATTCACTCTTTGTGGAGGCTTATGTTCCAATGGTGGGAATCCACTACAAGATGGCGGAAATGAGTCCAATCACATTTGAAAGCTACATTGCGGCCGGTCCGCTATTGGCTCACTGCCTTGTTCAGCGGGAGCGGTATGCCATAACGACGGATTCTTATGAATATTGGGAAAAGATTAACCAAATATATAAAATCGAAGGACAGGGGACCGGAATCGCGGTGGATGCCGGAATACAAATGAACATCAAACTCATCCGGAGTTTCGAACTGTTCATCGAGGGAGGGTATTCTTTCCAGAGAGCCGGAAATATAACAGGGAAGGGCCGTTCTGAAACAAACCGGAGGGACCAGAATTCAAGCGGTTATACCCAAAAGTCAGAGTGGGAGGGGCAATGGGCCAATGTTCAGGGAAGTTACAATCGCGAATGGGGAAATATGAATTTCACTTTTCCTTCCAACGAATATGGAATCGATAACTTTTCCCGGTTTTATCTGGACCTGTCCGGATTTCAGATAAAGATAGGTATTTCACTCAAATTGTAATGCCGATATTGATTTGACATTGACAGATTACGGGGTATATTATCCTGACATTGCACGAACGATCAAAAAAGGAATAATGGATGCATTTATACATTATATTGGATAATCCAAATAAATGAATAAAAATGGCTCCGAGGAAGAGATCAGGTGATATTTAAGTTGTTGATAATTAAAGTGTTGCGATGATTTCATATATTGCACTATTTGGCATATTTATTGCAGATAAAATGGATAATATGATATGACTTATTCCAGGTCAATATTTTTCCATCAACAAGAAGGAGGTGGAGCAGGGGAAGTACAATTAATAACAACAGGTTCTAAGTTGGAGTGATTTAATCACTCTATTGGGGGTGGAGTTATTCCGATGGTCAATTTGGGGAAAGAGATCATCGGATAAAAGGAGGAGAAATTTGAGTAGATTTAAAATCTTTTTACTAATTTTGTTTCTAACTTGCGGCATTCTCGCCGCCCAACAGCCCACAGGAAAGATCATTGGAAAAGTGACAGATGATACGGGTACGGGGCTGCCGGGAGTTGCCGTTTCAGCCGAGAGCCCAAGAATGGTCGGAGGTGCAGCGACTATCACCGACACAGAGGGAACGTTCCGGTTATTTTCGCTTCCCTCCGGTACATACACGCTCACTTTCGCCCTGGATGGATTCAATACGCTGGTAAGGGAAGGCGTTTTCCTTCAACTGGAGCAGACAATCACCATCAATCTCCAGATGACAGTCCAAACCCTGGAGGAATCCGTCACGGTTATCGGTTTGAGTCCTATCATCGACGTCAGGAGCACCGTTAAGGGAAAAACCATCACTCGTGAAATCTTTATGTCCCTCCCCAAAGGACGGGATTTTACGGGATTGATCGGTATTATTCCCGGCGTCCAGTATGAAGGGAATACCGGAGGACTTTCTGTCGACGGCGCGACCGGTACCGAGAACATGTGGTATGTCGATGGGACCAACACCACCAACATGCACATCGGAACACAGGCTCAGAGCGCTGTTTTTGAACTGGTCGATGAAGTCCAGGTCAAAGCGTCCGGATATTCAGCCGAGTTTGGCGGCTCCATGGGTGGAGTTGTCAACGTCATCACCCGTTCGGGTGGAAACGCCTTCCACGGGGAAGTTGTCGGCTACTACGAAAACAACAGCAAATTGATGGAAGGACCGGCCCGCGACTATCTGCGGCTGGATCCCTTCGACGACTACAAGGTCGAATACGTCAACAACGACGACATCCTCTATGGAGGGAACTCGGATTCCATCAACGATTCGCGCGATCCCTATTACCGCATGGAAGGCATCTTCAGCCTCGGCGGCTACATTTTGAGAGACAAACTCTGGTTTTTTGGTTCTTTCAATCCCGTTTACCAAAAAAATACGTGGGCCAGGCACTTCCTGCCCGATGACGGAACCAGGACGGATTTTTACCGCCACCAATGGGACCTGAACGGTCAGATCAAGCTGACGGCACAGCCCGTGGGCGGCCTCAGAGTCTCGGCCAGTTTTGTCAACAACTACCACCAGTATCGGGGCTCCGCTCCTTCCATTTACGGCACAAGCAGCTCGACCTATGAGTGGGGCAAGGAAGGTTTTGATTATCCCAACTACAGTGCCAACCTCACCACGGACTACACAGTAGGCAACAACCTGCTCATCAGCGCACGCGGAGGCTTCTTTTTTACGAACCAGACCAACCAGCAGATCGTCCTCCCCGAGACCAGGTACATCTTCCAGTACAGCAACATCAGCGCTCTGTGGCCGGAGATTCCCGCGTCCCTGCAGAGATACCGCGGCTGGTCGAACTGGGCCGGCAGTGACTATGATATGCAGAAAAACATCAGGGAACGGATCATAGCAAACTTCGACATGACCTACTACGCCTACCTTGCCGGTGAGCACGCCTTTAAATTCGGCGTGCAGTACACCCGGCTCCACGAAGACATGTCCCGAGCTCTCCCGCATCCCAGGGTTTATCTGTATCCGGGGCAGACTTACAATGGTCTGGCCTCAGGAATACCGGTCAACGGTCAATACGGCTACTACCAGATCCGCGGCAGCTTCAGCTCCGAATATGGATGGCTATGGAATATCCGCAGCGACAACTGGGCCGTTTACCTCCAGGACAGCTGGACGATCGGTGACAAGCTCACTATTCAAGCCGGACTCCGGACGGAAAGTGAGTACATCCCCTCTTTCGCCGACCCCGTGCTCGCTCCCGAACTTGCCGCGGCCAAGCCGATCCAATTCGACTTTAAAGACAAGATCGCTCCCCGGCTGGGCATCATCTACGATGTTTTGGGTGATTCCAGTCTGAAGGTCTTTGCCAACTACGCCATTTACTACGACGTCATGAAGCTCTATATGGCTGAAGGCGCTTTCGGCGGATTCAAATGGATCAGCGATTATTATGCCTGGGATAATTACGACTGGACCCAGATCGCGGCGAGTGGTTTAATCGATGACGCTGCAAGCCAGAAAGCCGGCAACACCTATGTCGGCACCATGAACTGGCGCCTCCCGTCCTTTGACACCACAAATCCTGATATGAAGCCGACGGCTCAGCGCGAGATCACCATTGGAGCGGAGAAGAAACTGACCGAGGATCTTGCCGTCTCATTCCGCTTCGTGCAGAAACACCTGATCCGGACCATCGAGGACATCGGCGTCCTGACCCCTCAGGGTGAACAGTATTACAACGACAACCCCGGTTTCGGTTGGTCTCTGCCTATTTCTCAAGGCGGTTATTTCGACGACAAGTACTGGCCGACACCCAAAGCAACGAGAGAATATTATGGCCTGAACTTCTCGCTCGAAAAGCGGTTCAGCAACAACTGGCAGGGCGGAGTCAACTACACCTGGAGCCGGGTCGCCGGTAACTACTCCGGTCTGTCCAGCTCCGACGAAGGGGGCCGGAACTCACCGAATGTCGAACGCAACTTTGACCTCTGGTTCCTCGCCTACGACCTGAAAGGAAATGTGCTCAACGGACCTTTAGCGCATGACAGAACCCACTACGTCAAAGTCTACGGCTCCTATGCCTTCCCATTCGGACTGACGGTTGGATTTGTCGGCTTCGGACGCAGCGGACAACCGCTGACTCATGGCCTCTCCCTCAACAATGTCAATGTGTACCCCAATAACCGGGCCGACCTCGGCCGCCTGCCCTTCACCGCCTGGGCCAACCTCTACATGGAATACAACCTGAAACTCGGCGGCACGATCGTCAACATCAACCTCAATATCGACAACGTCACCAACACCAAAGCATGGCAAGCTCAGGATACCACGCCGAACAGATCCACAATCCGAGCGACTGACGACGAAATTCTGTCCAAGAGTTTTGATTGGCAGTCCCAACTTGCAAGCCACAATCCCGATCCCGCGTTCGGAAAGTTCACCAGTCAATTCGGAACATGGTCAGCCCGGCTCGGATTCAGATTCACCTTCTAATATTGATGCTGAAGTAGGAAACACGCACACAGAATCAGACACAAAGGCCCGCTCCCCGAGAGGGGGGCGGGCTTTTTTTTAGATTCTGGAGCTCCATCCGCACACTCCTGATACTCTCCTCGTCCTCTCCTTTCGGATTTTCCAGGTAGAGTTCGAGAGCTCGGATGGCTTCTGCGGTCTTTCCGGTTTCTTTGAAGGCCACAGCCAGGTTGAAATAGGCAGCGGCTGTCGGCTGGATGCTTATTCCCTGTTCAAGGTATTTGATGGCATTGGAATAATCTCCCAGGACACCATAAGCGATCCCGAGGTACTGATAAAGTATATATTCTTTGGGATAATCCTGGATGAGACGGGAATAAACCCGGACGGCCTCCGGGATATCCCCGCCGGTGGCCAGGTTGAGGGCATAACTCATTCTCAAATATTTATTTTCAGGTTCGATCGCGAGAGCCCTCTCATAGAAAAGCCGCCCTTCTCCTTTGTTGCCTAAACTATCCGACACGACGGCCGAAACGGTCAGGGCATCCACATGTTCAGGATTCAGAGCCAGGACTTTCTGCATGGCCGAAAAAGCCTCATTTAACCGTCCGGTCACCATGTAGGTGTGGCCCAGCCTTGCCAGAAGGAGTTGGGAGTCAGGGATCTTATCGATCCCCTGCTTCAGTGTCCGGATGGTCTGATCAAGATTATTCAGTCTGGCCTGGATCAGAGCGAGGTTGATGTAACTCGAAGAGCTTTTGGGGCGCAACTCAAGCATTTTTTCATGAAGCCTGGCCGCCTCCTGAAAATTTCCTAAAAATTCAGCGCTCTGAGCCTCCTGAATCATACGCAGTTCGTCGACCTTATCCTTCGGATCCGCAAAAGGCCCCTCGTTCCTCCCCTCGGAAAAACCGACGTATCCCAGAGATCTCAGCCGGGTGAGCTCTTCCTCGTTCAGGGTCCGTTTTCCCGTTCCTGCAGATAAAGAGCTGCTTCTGACGAGATTATCCAGCCGTTCTCGCAAAACCGACGCGGTTTTCTTATCGGATAAAAAGAGGTTGTTTTTTTCGGAAGGATCCGATTTCAAGTCGTACAGCTCCCTCTTTGGAGCATGAATGTACTTCCAGTCTCCCGAAATCAGGCCGGTCAGCTCGGCCCACCCGTAATTTTCTCTCGGATAATAGGTTTCAATATAAGTATCGAGATCTTCCGTTTTTTTGCCTTCGATGACGGGGACCAGGCTGATACCCTGATAATGATAGAATCCTTCGATTTTGAGGAAGTCCAGGACCGTAGGCATAATATCGATCAATCGAACACGTGTTGGAATGACCTTCCCTTCGGGAAGAAGGTTTTCAGCATAAAAGATGAGCGGCACTCGCATAACGTTCTCATAGAGGAAAATGCCGTGTCCGGTCTCGACTTTGTCACCCAACCCTTCCCCGTGGTCGCCGGCGACAATGATGAGGGTCTTTCCGAGAATGTTTTTTTCTCTCAGTTTTTTGATGACAGCTCCCACATAGGAATCCATGTAGGCGATCTCGCCGTCATAAGGACGATCGGCAAACTCTTTGCCGTAGGAGTCCGGGGGGCTGTATGGAAGGTGGGGGTCGAAAAAATGAATCCAGCCGAAAAACTGTTGCGTGGAGTGATCATCCAGCCAGCCAGAAAACCGGGAATAGACAACCTCGGCTTTCCTCTCGGAATTCACCGCTTTAAACGGAGATCCCTCCTGGAAATTATCATCATAGAGATCGAAGCCCTGGTCCAGCCCGAAGCGCGAATCTACGGAAAAAGAGGCCAGGAAGGCCGCCGTTTGGAAGTTATTCGAATGCAGGACTTCCGCCAGAGTTATCTGATCCGGGGCCAGGGAGTATGTCCCGTTGTTGTGAACGTTGTGGTATGTCGGATATGTCCCGGTCAGGATGGAACTATGAGAAGGGAGGGTGAGCGGGACCTGGCAGTAGGCATCGGCAAATCGAACACCGTTTCGGGCCAGAAAATCCAGATAGGGTGTTTTTGCCTTGGAATACCCGTAGCAGCCCAGTCTGTCGGCTCTTGTTGTATCCAGCGTTATGAGCAGGACATTAAAATCACTCTCTTTTGTGACGGGTATGTTTTCGTCCTGACCGGAAGGAGCCGGTTTGAACAACACGATCAAGACTCCCGCAACAATAACCGCAGCAGCAGCCGCCAGAATTATCCATGTTTTTTTGGATAGCGGCCGGGCCGTCCCAATCTTTTGAGTATTTTCAGCCGGGACCGGTTTGGGAGAGGGCTGTGGGGATATCTTCTTTTTACGTCGAGAACGTTTTTTTTTACTCATGGGGACATTTTGATCGACTGGTCCGGTGCTATTTTTTTATCTGGGCAAGAATACTCTTCACACTCACAGCTCTTTCCGTTTCCGATTCAAGTTTCAAAAACTTTTCAAATTGTTCCGCAGCTTTTTCATAGTCGGCTTTATTCAAATAAACAAGACCTAATTTGTAAAAGGAATCACTCCAGTCCGGCTTGATCTCACTCGCCAGGGTAAAATAATGAAGAGCTTGCTCGAGGTTTTGATTGGAGAAAAAAATCTCCCCGACATTATAGGCGATCAGTTCGTTTTCCGGGTAGGTCTCAATGGACTGGGAAAAATATTTTTGGGCGTTTTCCATATCCTGTTGTAATAAGTAACATTCACCTATTCCAGCCAGCGCTTTGGCGGCCATCTCTTTGCCCAATGCTTCATCCTGGGACACGTTCTCCAGAATGAGGTTGCACTGCTCCATCGCTTTTTCATGATCTCCCAATTCCCTGAGACAGTTGTATATGTTCAGACGAACCTGATAGGCTTTAGGATTCAACTGAAGGAACTCCTCAAAAGCTGTCAGGGCTTCCGCATAGTTCCCCAGGCTGTAGAGTTCATTTCCTTTATCAAGGATGTCAAAAGATCCTTCATCTTCAATCAGCGGTTTATCCGAAGCAGACAGTTTTTGCAGGGTTAAGGTCATTCTTGGATTCTTTTCGAGCTGCTTGACATAAAAATCTTGTGTAGCAGGAATATATCCATCTAAAGAAGCTGTTATTTTCCAAAATCCCGTGCCGAGACCCAAAAAGCTCCACATTCCCCTTTTATCGGTCGTGGACTCTATTGTCGATATATCTTTACCTAAAAATTCCATGACGACTTTTACTGATTGGATGGGATTTCCTTCCCCGTCAACGACAACTCCTGAAAGCCTGCCTTTACCTCTTGCCACCTGTCCGGAGGCATAAACAAAAAACAGAGAGAAAAATAAGAAGCACAACGATAATTTAGCGATTCTTTTTGTATTCATTTTAAGTCCTCCCCCAAATTTTTTACTTCATTGACGGGCACGGTTAAATGGTGAATCTGATCGTTTTCCTCACCCGCTCTCCTCCCGTTTTGTTTTCCATCTCTATGTTCAGCCTGAAATTCCCGGGCTTAATTATCGCCGGGATTTCTATCCTGTATTTTTCACCGATATATTCTCCGATTTTTTCTGTCGATATGGAAATATCATATTCCTTCCGGTATTCCCAAACGTTGTTGTTGTCCTTGTCAATAACTTCCAAGGTGACGTCCAGAGTTGTTTGCAACAAATCCTCATGTTCGGCAAACCAGATATTCTTGTAGGAGATTTCAATTTCGAAAACCGCCTCTCCTTCCTTCACTTTTCTCATATTAAAAGTGAAGTCAAAAACAATGTTTTTGTTGGGAACTTTTGCTCCATAAGCTATTTGGGCTCTATTTATCTCATTAAAATGCTGGGCACTGAGGGCATTTAATCGATAATTGCCGGACCAGTTTTCATCCATAAAAACGACCGGGAAAAATCCGTAATACCAAATTTCGGTCGGCACACCGTACTGAGACATCCCTCTCGGATAAGTTTCTCTATTCGTGGGCCGGCCGAGGGTTATATAGACCCTCCCTCTCTCCTGGAGCCAGCCGGGTGTGCTCCCCTGCTTGAATAACTGATTGGCTTCTTCAATCCGATTAAAATATTCCGTTTTGAACTCGTTTTCGTCGGTACCCGAATCAGGATCTCTTTTTTTCCAGAACTCTTCCATGAAGCCCGGCCTTTCGGATGGAGGGAGATTGAGGAAAATCTGGCGCTCCTGATTTTTGATGGTGTATCGTACCAGAGAAAGAAATTCCTTGCTGTCCGGGTCCAGATTTCTTTCCAGGTGATACATCGAGCAGGAAGAAAGAAGGAAGCTGAGGAGAAAGAGAATTACCGATTTATTTTTCATTATTTTTCTCTGATGGTTTTTACGAGCGCCTTGATTCTCTCCTGATCGGGGCTGAGCTCCAAGGACCTCTCGAAGGCATTGAGAGCCTCTTCCATGTTATTCACCTGATAGTAGCAGTCTCCTACGGAATTGAGGATGAAGATGTTCGTGCCGTAGTAGGCAAGATTCTCCTTGTAATAGGATATGGCTTCGGGAATTTCTCCAAGGGCCTGGCAGGTTTGCCCCACAACCTGAAGGAACGGATATTTTCTCTGATCCTGTAAAAACGGACCGGCGATCTGTTTTACCCTTTGCAGTTCTTTAGTCTCAAAAAGGATGTTGCACAAGTCCAAAGCAAATTCGGGACTGTTCGGATTCTTGTGATATGCTTCTTCCAGAAGTGGTTTGGCCTTGGTCCTGTCATCTTTATTCAGGAATTGTTTTCCGAGGATGTTGACAAATGCCGGATCTTGAGTTGAGACCATCGGCATGGACACAACCCACGGCCGTGAAAGAGACTCGAGATGGGTTATCAGAAAAGGAGCTTCCTGAGAAAAAAGCTCTGTCCGGTTTGCGTCAAGAAGGGAAACCTTGATGGTGTAGTAAGCCGGCTGGAAATCCGCCAGAGGAAATTCTTCAAGAACATCAGGGAAATCAAGCAAATCTTTGCCGTTTACCGACAAAGAATGGACCTTCTCATTTTCCTTGAAAATGGAATATTCGATGGTAACTTTTTCTTTCCGATCAGCGGCCAGTCCCTGAATCTGGAAATGGACATAGAGGGAGTCTCCTCTGACAAAATCATTTTTAGGGGAGGGGATGAGCTGTGTATTGCCCATGAGGAACGGCTTGTTATTTCCTTTGTATTTTGTGTCCTTATTTATCCTGTTGGCCAGGATGAGCTGACTCAATTGGAGGGCCGGGATATCGGGAATGATAAGATTTGCTTCGGCTGAAGTGAATTCCTTTGATATTGTATTCTTTATGAGCGAGAAAAATTTATATTGTCCGGCCACAAGAGGAAACATATCTTGATAGCTGAACAGTTTGTACTGGATGCTGGACATTTGATCCCTGTCGAAATTGATCGGAACGGTTCGATCGAATTGGTAGATGGACTTTCCCGATTGATCGGTGACCTGACCATTTATCTCTAAATTCGCATGAAAGCTGCCTTGATACTCCTCAAATGTCAGCCGGCTGGGTTCAATGAGATAATGGACGAAAAAGTTTCCTGATTTATCTTGGAGCACTCGAATGAGGGAATCGTTATCGATGTAATTGGCGGAATAATCGACTTCAACGATATCTTTATATTTGAGGAGTTTTTCCGCATAGGAGTCTTTTACTTTTTCATAAGGAGCGGCCGGGACTTTTTGTGAGATCAGGACCTCGGATGCGAGTGAGAGCTGAAGAATATCCTCATTCTCCCCCGATAGCAGCGTGAGAGAAACTCTCGCTACAGCGGGTTCGATGTCCATAATCTTGTAGAAGGCGTTCAAATATTCGGTCGAATCTCCGTAGTAGTGAATCAAGAGACTTTGGGGGCCGTATCTCACAGGAGAATAGAGCTGGTATACGCCTGTCCCGTCTTTTTTGAAAAAAACGATGTTAAAAGAATTGGGAAGTCTGAACTCGGCCATCCCATCATAAAACCATATGACGACAGGGTAGATTTCACCCGAATTTTCATATCTTTCGATGGATTTGGGTGGGCCCAGGGTGATATAGATGCGACCCATGTCTGTTCGCCATCCTTTTCCGGGAACGTCTCTTCCAAACCAGTTCTCGACATACTTGATCCGGTTGTAATGCTCCTCCTTAAATTCATTCCCGGGAATATTCGGAGTGGGATCCCGTTGTTTCCAGAAAGCTTCCACAAATATCAATCTTTCCCTGTCGGTTTGAAGCTGGAGAAAGATCTCTTTTTCTTTGGGGGTGATGATGTAGACAACTTCTTCCTCCAGCCATTTCCTGAATTCCGGATTGAGGTCCTTCGAAGATTTGCTTTCCTGACTGAAAAGGAAAGAGATTGAGATAAAACAGAGAGAAATTAATAAACAGAATATTTTCTTTATTTTCACTTTATTCAAATGATTTTCCTTAATAATATTATATGAAAAGCATGATGGATATTCAAGTTGCACCCTTCCCGTCTCTTGTTGCTTTGACAATTTGATTTCTCTGATTTACTATAAAAATATAAGCAAAAAATATTCCGACCAGGAGAGATTCATGAGAAAAAATGGCGTGAAAAAATTTGGGGCTGTTCTTTTCTCTCTAACGATCCTCGCCGCCTGCGGCATGAATTTGATCCCTTCCAAAGATGAGTGGTATATGAAGCATTATTTCATCATGCAGGATTTTGAACGCACCATCTACAAAGATCTCTCCGATCAGGGACGGGTGGAGTTTCAAGAACGTTTTTGGGAAGCCAGAAGTCCGGAGAGCAAGCAGAAATTCAATCAGAGAATTGAGACGGCTTTAAAAGTTTTTAAAAAAGAAAATTCCAGCCAGCCCTGGAATTGTGATCGGGCAAGAATTCTTCTGTTGAACGGGAACCCGGCAAATATCGAATATATGCAAAACGATAACTGGATGGCATCGAGCACAAGTAACAGAAATGATGCGGGGTCAGTAAACGAAAGGGACAATGAAAACATCGAGGCGAGGACGGCGGAAGTCTGGACGTATCAACACGGGCAGTTTATCATAAAATACGTATTCAATTTTGTCGCCCCTAAAAGATGGCAACTGGCTAAAGTCGCTGATGCCGGGAACCGGTATCTGGGCGCCTTCGAGAAAGAAAACAAAGAGAAGACCTTTGCGATCAACGATGTCGAAGAATACGCGAAAAAAATCGGCGGGCTTGAAAAGAAGAAATAGGGCACCTTTTTTTCAAAAACGGGCTATTGAAGGACGTAGTAGAATTTGTCCTCTCCAATCGCCTTAATCTGGTCATCGATTTCTTTGAGAATTAGATCCTTCCGGATAAGAACCGCCTCGATCTCCTTTGGTTTGAGATATTCTCCCACGACGGCTTTCAGGGTTTCCTCGTCCAGTCCCTTGAGTTTTTCCACAAAAATCATGGGCAGCTGCTTGAACTCTTCATTTCCCTTGATACCGTCTTTCCCATACATGAGGCGCTTGTTGTATCTTCCTCCCTGCCGGAAGGCCCTGGAGTGATCAATCAGTATCATTCTCCAATCATCGGAGACCAGGTACTGATTCTGATGTCTGTCCTCGTTGGCAATCAGGCTGTCGAAAGCCCTTTGCAGATAGAGGGACCTGTTCCACCAGATGATCTTGTATGAGGGCTTCTTCTCCTGTTTTTCCAAAATTTCCATCAGAGAACGATATCCCTCCACCCAATACTGACAGGAGCCCCTGTCCCCCTTGAACCGCCTTTCCACAGTGGGCGGGACCATATTGAGGTGGAGGTATTTACTCAGTCTATAGGCGGCGATTTCCCACTCCCATCCTTCGATAAATCCACCCATTCGGCCGCTGGGATTTTTCCAAAGAGCCTTTTGGGTGATGCCGTCCTTTTCCAGCGTTATCACCCAGGGACTTGTGACCGCCGTACGCCCCTGCATCTGCTTGCTTTCCGTCACTTCGGCTTCCTCCAGAAACTTCTCCCACTTTTCAAATTCCGTCACTTCCTCGGATGTGAATTGGGCATACACCGCCGAAGCACAGAGCATCGTCAGAATGAAGAAAGAGATAATTAACTTTTTTACCATAAAAATTCCTTTTCTCCTTTTTCTTTGATCATAGTCTCAATTTCCTCGAGAAGGAGAGTCTTCCTCGCCAGTGTTGCGTTGATCTCCTTGTCGGTCAGAGTCTCTCCCACAGCCGACTTTATTTGATCGTAGGTCAGAGCCTTGATTTTTTCAACGAATTCCCTGGGTAGCTGACGGATGGGTTGAACACCTTTGATCCCGTTTTTTCCAGAAATCAGCTGGCGGGAAAACTTTTTTGTGGACCTGAAGGAACGGGAATGGTCGATGAGAATAGTCCTCCAATCCGATGTATACCTGATATTCTGCTGAGTGCGGTCTTCGTTGGCGATCAGTGAGTCGAAGGCTCTGGTTAGATATTTCCGTTTGCTCCACTGGTCAACGACAGTGGCCGGGATGCCTGCTCCCTGCTCCATCCGGTCGAGATCACTCATTTCGGATGTCACCCAGTATTGGAGCGATCCTCTTTTTCCCTTGAAAACGCGCTCCACGGTGGGAGGAATCATGTTCAATCCAAGCAGCTTGTCCATCCTGTAGGCGGCGATTTCGTACTGCCATCCCTCCAGAAAGCCGTCTTTGACACCTTCGGGATTTTTCCAGATGCCGCTCAGTTTGAATTCCTCGGTCTCAAGAAAAAGCCTTGAGGGCTTGGTGACCCCCTCTCCGATCTCTTTGTCGTCGATGATTTTCGCCTCTTTCAAGAGCTTTTCAATAAGGGGGCGCTGCTCGATCTCCACTTCCGTGAACTGACTGAAAGCAAAGGGTGCGGACAAACAGGAAAACAAAACGATAAAAACAACAAGACTTTTTTTCCCCGGAATATTCATTCTCTTCCCCTCCGATAACAAATCCCCTTGATGACCTGGAAAAGGAGAAACAGGACCTATTTTTTCTCCGATAATTGAACATCCACCCATCTGAGATATTTTGAAGGATTGCCGGCAGAATTTCCGGTCATTTGGCCTTCACCGAATCGGTTTTGGGATTCAGCCTGTCTATCCCGCAGACGGTTTCTATACTCGTCTGTCATTCCGCCCCATTCAAATCCGACCTTCAGGATATTAGTGCGCACTGTATCCGGAAACAAGCTCAGGGGAATGGCGAATTCGTACACCATCATCCTTTTTGATTACCTGTTCTGAAGACGGATTTGCGGGCTTCTTCACTTCTTTCCTGTTGGGAAGGATCCTCATTATTTTTAGTTATGAGTTCAGCCAGGTGAAAAACATAAGAGGGATTTTCCAGTATTTTTTTCTTATCTTCTTCAGAAAGAGGGCTTTTTTGCTGTTCAAGTTCGTTAATGTAATCAGCAGCCGCGATCATTTTTTTGAGGAAGTTTAGACCATCATTCTTTTTCTTCGTTCCATCTGAATTGAACCAAATCGTTAAACCGGACGATTGAATGGTGCTGAAATATTTTCGGTCTTTTAAGACAAAGAGGATAAATAGAGTTTCGTTGTTATTTCTTAAAGCACATTCGGTCATGACCCTTTTATCCAGGTATACTCCGATCTCTGCCCAATCTTCCAGGGACCCATCGATATTTACGATCGAGCTAAGCCATTGGCTTTTAATCAGCTCTTCTTTAGCCATTGGATTAAAAGAAAAAACCGGTATGACAAAGAGAATGAGGAGGATTTTTATAAAGGTTGATTTTTTCATTTTAAACGACTCCATCTGCAATAGTTAAGTAGATAGGCGAATAATTCAAGGTAATTATAAATAGTTTAGTACTGAATCGTTTTGTAATCAAGAAAAATGAAAGATGGAGGGGACGTGATGGACGGCAAAAGCGGCTCAAAAAGAATTAAAAATTGAAGCCCAGGCCAAGGCCGATGACCAAATGATCGTTATCGAAAGTGAAGCTGAATCCAGGTAAAGATGAGGCCTGAGCCTCCGTCATCACATATTGAACATAGAGATCCAGAGACAATTCACCCATGCTTTTTTGATTCCATATCGAGAACAACGGTCCCTCAAATCCAAAACCAAAGCTGACTATTTGTCTATCCAGGTCCGGATAGATCGGATGAACCGCTCCGTCTATGACTGCGCTTGGATGGTGAGCATATCCGGCCCTGAGGGCAAATTTTTCGCTCAACCTGTATTCCAATCCAAATTTAATGTCCCAGGTGTCTTTTAATCGTTGTTCCGCATTCTGATTAGCGGTCTCGAGGGATTTTCCATTATCCAGCTTGTTTCTGCGATATAAGGATTAAAAATTCCAAGGCCTATACTGAGCCTGTTGAACAGGTTCCAGGTCAAAAAATGAGCCCCCCGCAGATTAAGAAGATTGCTCTTATAATTGACTCCTGAATCTTGTCTGGCTGTAATGGTCATGCTGCTGAACAAGATGTTGGTTTTGACTCTAACACCTTTAAGAAAAACCATCCCTGCGGGATTATAATAAATGGCTGAAGCATCATCAGCTTGAGCAACGTGCGCTCCTGCAAGTGCCGCTGCCCGGGCCCCGATCTCGAAAATAGCAAATCCGGAGGCTCTAAGCTGTTGGGCGCTTGAAAACATAACAAGAACCACGGTCCATACAAATATTTTAGGGAAAAGATTTTTTTTTTATAGCAACTCCGATTTACAATTGTTTTAATCAAATTTTCAGCTTTTGCCCCGTTACATCAACAATAATTCATAGAACAAAACATCTTGTCAATAAGAAATCCGCTGAAAAGAGAGAGAGCCTCTGTTTAGCACGTTCTTAGACTCATTCTGTAAACTCATTTTATTTTGTGGTATACATGATGAAGCAGAAAAAAATGAATCCCTGTGGGAGCATAAGGAAGGTGACAGTCATGGCCGACCAAAAATACTGCGCCAGCTGCGGCATGCCCATGAAAGAGGCGGCGGATTTCGGAGGGGGGCGTGAAAGCAATTTTTACTGTGTCCACTGATGCGATGAACGAGGCCGCCTCAAATCCTACGAAGAAGTTCTAGAAGGATTGAAGCTGTTTACCATCCAAAACATGGGGCTGTCGGAGGAGGATGCCCTCATCGCGGCAGAAAAATGATTGCATCCATCCCACAGTTCTTGTAAAAATAAAGCACGCAGCCGCTTCGGTTGTAAAGAGAAAATGGGTATTATCCGAACTTTTATCCGAAGGCCGTGACCATGAAGGATATTCCATGAAAATCAAAGTCGTGATTCCGCTATTGGCGCTGAGTCTGTTAATTCTTGTCTCCGCCGCCTGGGCCCGGGAAACAGGGGAAATCAGAGGCCGCGTGACCGATGAAAAAGGCGAATTTCTGCCCGGTGTCGCCATCTCTTTGCAAAGCCCCAGCCTGCAGGGAGTACGCACGGCGGTCACATCACTCAAGGGAGAATTTCACTTCCCTCTGCTTCCCGTCGGCTCCTACCGCCTGACGGCCGAGCTCACCGGATTCCCCTCCCTCATTCAGGACAACGTCATCGTCCGGCTGGGCCGGATGACGGATGTTTATCTGACACTCTATCTTTCGACACTGACCGAGGAGATCACGGTCACGGCGCCGGCTCCTCTCATCGACAAAAACTCCACCGACACAAGCTTCACCATCAGCTCCGAGGACATGGAAACCAGCCCCGTTCAGAACCGGTCCGTCGCCGATCTCGTTAAATTCGTCCCCGGAGTGACCGGTGTCCGGGCCAACACCAAGGACGGCACGGGAAACGGCGGTCTGCCCAGTTTCCGCGGAGAGGGAGAAGAGGGCAACAACTGGATCGTGGACGGACTGTCCATCAGCGGCGTGCGCCTCAAAAATGCCGGTGTCGCACTCAATTATGACGCCCTCGAAGAGATTCAGGTCATCTCCGATCCCTTCAGTCCCGAGTACGGCTCGGCCTACGGCGGAATCATCAACATGGTGACCAAAAGCGGAGGCAATCAACTTTCCGGAGAGCTGGCGCTTGTTTTCAGGGATAAAAACCTTCAAGCACCCCGCCGGGACCAGCTCTCCATCGTCAGCGAACCCGAGTACTATTCCAACGCCAACACCTATCTCAACCTCGGCGGTCCCATCATCAGGGACAAGCTCTGGTTTTTTATCTCCAACAACCTCTTCAGCGACATCGAGGAGACGACGGACGCCACTCTGGATTATCTGTCCGTACCGGCCGGCAAGCGAACCTTCCGGTTCAACAACCTCTTCGCCAAGTTGAGTTTCGCGCCCCACGTCAACCACACGCTGTCCCTGACCTCCCTCTACCAGACCACGATCGGCCAGTCGGGCGGCACGGGCATTCCGGAGATGTACACGAAAAAAACCTTCACGGACGGCCTTCTGCGCCTCAATTACAGGGGAATCCTCAACGACTCCACTTTTGTCGAAGCCGGATTGGGGGTGATCGACCGGGGTTCCCTGGAATCCCCCGTAAGCGGAGAGCTGGATCAGGCCATGTATTTTATCGAAGACCTGGGACGGAACCTCCACAACTCCTACGGAAACATCACCGACGACCAGAGGCGCCTGGATTTTTCCTGCAAGCTGACAACGTATGTGGAACCGCCGGGGCTCGGAAGCCACGAGCTGACATTGGGATTTGAGTACTACTCTATCCGCTCACAGTTCCGGGTCGACTTCAGCGGCAGGGGGGAAGACCTGTTTCCGGGCGACGGTTTTGACGCCGGCACCAAGTACTATTTCTCAAGCTGGGAAGAGGGCTTCCGGACACCCACCCTCCATTTTGAATACGGAAACTTCGACTTCATCAACTCATCCCGGGGAATCGGTCTTTATGTCAAAGACAAGATCACCATCGGCCGGATGACCTTGATGGCCGGTTTCCGCAGCCAGACCCAGCTCAACCTAGACAACAATGGGAACAAGCTCTGGAGCTGGAACCTCGGCGACTTTTTCTCCCCCCGTCTGTCCCTGGCCTATGACCTCACCGGAGACGGCCGCAACATCGTCAAAGTGGGCTGGGGGGTATTCTCCGATCTCATCACCACCATGCCTCTGGGCCTTCTCAATTCCGGCGCCGGCCTCACCTTCCGCACCTACCACTGGACGGGTGCCCCCTCCCCCACCCCCGCTGAACTTCACGACCCCCAAAACTGGGCTTTCGAGAATGAGCAGAAGACCCAGCCCTTTGTCATCGCCGACAGCGTCCAGCCCAATTTCCTGAGCCGCCTCCTTTTTGAATACGACCGGAAGCTGGGGGACAACTGGGCCCTGATGCTGCGCTACGTCCGGACCCGGGCCGTGGATCTGCTGGAGGTTCTGGCCGTGTTTGATCCGGTTACCCAGTACAAATTCCTTTATGACAATTTTGAGCTCAAACGAAGGAATTATTCCGGTTTCGAGGTGGAGCTCCTCGGAAAAATCGGCCGGAATTTTTTTCTGAAGGCCTCCTACAACACCTCCTCCGCCATGGGGACCAATCCCGGCCAGTCGGAATCGGGATCCTGGTCACAGGAAGAGGGCTCGACCAATTATATCGGTCTCTTCGGCAACCACATCTTCATCCCGGCCCTGCCCGGACTCACCGAGATCAAAGATTATTACGACAAGGCACTGGGAGGGCTGGGTGGACGCGGGGTGGGAGACGAGGGCTGGTATGGAAAGCTTCCCTATTCGGTCGACCACAACCTCAAGATCAATGCCGTTTGGGTCGGCCCCTGGCGGATCGTTCTTTCGGGCGCTTTTGAGTACATATCCGGTTATTACTGGGAAAAACTGGGTTACGTGCCCTTTTTCGGCGGGTACTACTCCTATCCCGAAGGCCGCGGCACACAGACAACGCCCGGTCACACCTATCTCGACCTGGGACTGGAAAAGGCATTCCGCGTACTGCCCTTGTCGGGAGCGGACGGTCTGACCCTGAACATCCGCCTGGATGTCTTCAACGTGTTCGACTCCCAGCGGCCCGTTTCCTACGTCAAGGAGGACATCCCGCTTTTCGGCCAGGTTTGGGGCCGCCAACAGCCCCGCCAGGCCCGAGTGATGGTGAAAATAAAGTTTTAAGGAACAGACAACTGTTATGCCTGGTCCATGAACGATCCCTTGTTCGTCGCAGAATAGACTCCGTTAAATAATCAGCTTTATATTTTAGGCGGCATTGTTTCTATTTTTTTCTTTTATCCACCCCATATGTCGAATTCTTTTCCTTGATGTTGAACACTGGACGTTGGTCCTTGCCGAAATTGAATGTTTTCTCAGCTTTTTCCGATTCGGTTAAACTGAACAAATCATCCCATCTTTTCAACAATTTATTCTCAATATGCCTTTCCGACAGGAGCGAAACGAGATAGGTGTTGAGGGAAACATTGTTATCCTCCGCCTCCTGGGAGAGGGCGGCATGAAGATTTTTCGGCATGCGAAGACGAAGCTGTCCGCTGTAAGGTGTGAGTTTTTCGGGTAAAGGCTCGGGCTTTTCTGCCGCTTTCAAGGCTTCAAAATAGGCTTCGGCGGCGATACTTAATTCTGACAGCGCTTCGTCACGGGTGGCACCCAATGCGCTGAGGCCCATCATTTGAGGAATCGTCGCAACAAAGCTCTGATCCTCGTCACTCCATTTGATGGAAACCGCA
>JAHIPL010000155.1 GCA_018894615.1 Acidobacteriota bacterium
CAAAGTAATATGTTCAACAATGTTGATAGGGAAAGTGATTTAATAGCTCGTCCCCTCGCACAACAGCGGCTATTCCGCAACGCTCCTTTTAAAGAATTCTTGAATGATTGTCATAAGGTCTGGTAATCTGCATTGAGAAAACAACATTTGCCGGATAGCGATGACAGAAAAAAATCAACACCAAACAACTAAAGGTGAAGAAATAATGTACACCCCAAAGAGATTTCAATCACGAGTTTATATCATCATCACTCTGCTTGTCGTGGGTATTCTTGGCGGCTGTAACAATCCGCGGCAAGATGATCCAAAGGAAAAGGACAGCGGTGTAAGCCCCGGATCCCTTGATTCGGATTTGAACACAAAGGAGCGCCTCGGGAAGCTGCTGTTTTTTGAAACGAGTCTTTCGACACCACCCGGCCAGGCCTGCTCAACCTGCCACGCTCCGGAAATAGCCTTTGCCGACCCGGAAACGAATTTGCCGGTTTCCAGAGGAGCCCGCCCGGGCCTCTATGGCAATCGCAATGATATGCCGGCGGCCTATGCCGCTTTTATACCGCCCTTGCACTACGACGAAGAGGAGGAAGTCTGGATCGGAGGGCTGTTCTGGGATGGTCGGGCTAACTCTTTGGCTGAACAGGCCCAGGGTCCGCCGCTCAATCCCCTGGAAATGGCCAATCCCGACATTCAGACGATTGCCGAGAAACTGCGGGCCCTCAGCTACGCCGCTCTTTTCACTGAAGTCTACGGACCTGATGCCTTGAGCAGTCCCGACACGGCCTTTACCAACATGGCGGATGCTATTGAGGCCTATGAGAAAACATCCGAAGTGAGTCCATTCAGTTCTAAGTACGACCTGTGGCTGCGGGGTGAAGCCGAACTCAGTGAGCAGGAACAGCGCGGGCTAAAGCTTTTCGAGGCTGAAGACAAGGGAAACTGTGCGGCCTGCCACCCAAGCAAACCCTCGGAGGACGGCTCACCACCCCTTTTCACTGATTTCACATATGATAATCTGGGAACTCCACGGAATCCGGAAAATCCCTTTTACTCCCTGCCGGCGGAGTTCAATCCCGAGGGTTTCGCATTCGTTGACATAGGTTTGGGCGTAACTGTCAATGATCCGGAGCAGAACGGCAAGTTCCGCGTGCCGACCCTTCGCAACGCGGCGGTCACTCCCCCCTACATGCACAATGGTGTATTCAAAACGCTGTTCACTGTGGCAGCCTTCTATAACACCCGCGATGTGGCCGGGTGGCCGGCCCCGGAGGTCGCTGAAAACGAGAACCGGGAGGAACTGGGGAAACTCGGACTGACCAACCTGGAGCTCGAGGATCTGGTCGCTTTCCTCAGGACCCTGACCGATGGTTGGGATAAGATTGATTCAAACCGGCGATGAACAAGCGAAGCCTTGAGCCAATGAACAGAACGCCCGACAAGTGCGCTCCAGCGAACGTACGCCCCGCTTTTCCGCTCAGATTGGACGAAAGCCGGATAATAATATGAAGAAAAACATTTTTGCTCCAGGATGTGCCCTATTTCTATACAAGCCTCATTTGATTGAGAAATTGCACGTGTTTCTAAAATCTGAGTATAACGTTACGGAACTGCTTCTTACATGCTGCCGCCATACACCTAATATTCCCCTCGACACGCAGGTCATCAATATTTGTCCCGGTTGCGACAGAAGATATCGTGAGAATTATGACAATCCATCAACCATTTCGCTTTGGGAACTGCTATTGGAAAATGAAACATTCGCCTTCCCGGATTACACCTCACAGGAAATGACAATCATAGATGCATGCCCGACAAGAGATCAGGATCGCATTCATCGTGCGGTTCGGGCTTTGGCTGAAAGAATGAACATCACTATTGTTGAACCGGCAAAGACGATGAGGAAAAGCACCTGCTGCGGGGATACCTTTTTCGGGGTTTTGCCTGCGGAACAAGTCATCGATCAGATGAAAGCAAAAGCCGCTGAAATGTCCGTGGATCAGGTATTGGTTTACTGCGTTTCTTGCAGCAAGTCCATGTTCATCGGCGGAAAACGACCCAGATATCTGGTTGATCTACTGTTTGCAGAAGAGACTGTTCCAAAAACATATGATCCGGACCAATGGCATAAGGAGCTGGATGAGTTCATCGAGAATCACAAGAATTACGAAGTCAAATCCAGCTAACGACGCAACAAATCAGCAGGTCATTTTTCCAGCATCGGGTCCGCGCGGACGGCGATCGTTCCGGTGTAAACCTTGCCGTTGACGGTCAGCTTGACGGCACAGGTCCCCGGCGGGGCGGTCATATCCTCTCCTCCGCCCCGTCCGAACCGTCCGAATCCTCCCCTCCCGCCGAATCCAATGGCTTCAAAGGCCTCCTGCTGAATCGCCATGGCTTCCCGGTATCCGAGCCCCGGTTTTTTTAACCGCTCCAGAGCTTCTGTAACGGTCTTTTTCTGCGCTTCCTCCACTTCAGGCCGCTGCAGGATCCGGTCCATCATGTTCTGCATCTGGCTGAGGCGCTGTTTCATCTGCTCCTCGGAAGGATCGAACTGCATGTCCCAGAAAAGCCGGTTGATTCCGGCCGCCGGTTCCTTGACTGTGTAGGTCGTTTTTTTGCCGGTCGCATCCATAATTTCTAGGGTGACAGGCTCTTTGGGCTTGTCTTTGAGGTAGTAGTTGATGACCGCTCCTCCGGGAGGATTTTCTCCCGCAAAAAACAGATCGCCGCGGCCGTAACCGCCCCGGCTCAGCCTCAACCACTGGGTTCCCGGCCGGGTGCTTTCAAAGACATGGGCCTCGGCCTTCAAGACCTTTTCCGTGGCCTGCTGCAGGGGACTGATGTCGTCGAGGATCCAGACGCCGCGGCCGTGGGTGCCGGCGATGAGATCGTTCTCGCGGGGATGGATGACGAGATCATGAATGGCGACGGTCGGCATGTTGATGTTGAATTTTGTCCAGGATTCACCGCCGTTCAGAGAGAAGAAGACGGCGAATTCGGTCCCGATAAAGAGAAGGTTCTTGTTTTTAAGGTCCTCCCTGATGACATAGATGGGCCCGTCCTCAGGAAGATTCGCCGAAAGGCTGGTCCATGTCTGACCGAAATCCGTCGTTTTTAAGACGAAGGGTTTAAACAGGTCGCTCCGGTGACCTTCGAAGGTGACATAACAGGCGCCCTCGTCAAAACGGGACGCCTCCACCCGGCTGACCCAGATGCCTTCCGGAACGTCGGGAATGTTGGCCCGCACATTGGTCCAGGTGGTCCCGTCATCCTTCGTCAGCTGGACGTTTCCATCATCCGTTCCCACCCAGAGCAGGCCCGGCGTCGTGGGGGATTCGGAAATGGTGGTGATGGTGCAGTGGGTCTCAGCGCCGGTCTGGTCGAGCGTGATGCCGCCTGTCGGCTTCCCGTGCTTTTCGGGATCATTCGTCGTCAGGTCGGGACTGATGATGCGCCAGTGGTCGCCTCTGTCGATTGATTTGAACAGATGGTCCCCGCCGAAGTAGAGTGTGGAGGGATTGTGGGGAGAGAGAAGAATGGGAGAGCTCCAGTTGAAGCGGAAGGGAGACGGCTGCCGGGGTTCCATCTGCGGCGCTTCCTGATCACCCCGCGGCTGGTCCGGCTGCTTGGTCTGGGGGGCGTGGTCCTTCCAGTTGTAGGTGGTCTGGGCTGAAGGCCGAATGCGGGCGGTTTCTCTCGTCTCCACATTGACCCGGCTGATGTTCCCCCCCTGGCTTTCCGCATAGGCGATGCGCCAGTCGGTCGGGTCGTTCTGGGTGTAAAATCCATCGCCGCCGATCAGGTTGAACCAGAAATCGGTGAGAATCATCCCTTCACGGTGCATGCTGGGCCCGGCCCAGGTGCCGTTGTCCTGCAGCCCGCCGTACACATAATAGGGATCGCGGTTGTCCGCGCTCACGGCGTAAAATTGGGCGGCACAGATGTTGTCAAACAGGATCCAGGTCGCGCCGTGGTCGTGGGTGATGGAAGCGCCGCCGTCCTGTCCGACGTAAAAACGGTTTTTGTTTGTCGGATCGATCCACATGGCATGAAAATCGGGATGAAGCCCGGTGATCTGCTTGAGGGTTTTACCTCCGTCTTCGGAAGAATACATGTTGGTGGCAAGGTAATAGACAAGCTTGTCGTCCAGCGGATTGATATAGATGTGGCTGTAATAAAAGGGACGGTTGTTCATGCGGTTCATGTACATCCAGGAAGCGCCGCCGTCTTCCGACCGGTAAATGCCGCTTCCCAGTTTGCTCATATCCTCATATTCGGGATTGGGTTTCTGATCGTTCCCCTCGCGGATTGTCGGGCTGGGCTGAAAGCCGTGCTCGATGACGGCCATCAGCACTTCGGGATTGCTTCGGGAGAGGGCCAGTCCGATGCGGCCCAGATCCCCCTCCGGAATTCCTCCTGTCAATTTCACCCAGGAGGCTCCCCCGTCAGTAGTCTTGAAGATGCCGCCGTTAGGTCCGCCGGAATCGAACCGCCAGGGACGGCGGATTCTCTGCCAATAAGAGACATACAGGACATCCGGATTGTCCGGATGCATAACCAGATCGATGGCCCCGGTTTTTCCGTCGTCGGGAAGGCCGTTCGTCAGCTTGGACCAGGTCGCGCCGCCGTCCGTGGTTTTGAACAGGCCGCGGTCACCCGAATAGCCCCAGGTGTGCCCGGCCGCCGCCGCGTACACCATCCCGGAATCGGTTGGATGGGTGATCACTTTGGCGATAGAGTGGGTGTCCTTGAGGCCCATGTGGGCAAAGGTTTTGCCGCCGTCCGTCGACTTGTAGATGCCGTCCCCCCAGGCGATGCTGTTGCGGGGACACTCTTCGCCCGTACCGACCCAGATGATATTTGAATCCTTCTGGTAAAAGGCAACATCTCCGATGGAGGCCGAACCGTATGTGTCAAAGATGGGGGTCCAGGTCGTCCCTGCATTGACGGATTTCCATACGCCGCCGGACGCGGTGGCGCAGAGAACCTGTGTGAAATCACTGTCCAGGGCCTCGAAGTCGGAGATCCGGCCGATCATGTTGGCCGGGCCGATATTGCGCCATTTCAAATCCTTGATCAGGCCCTCTTCCACCGTGCCGGAAAAAGAGAGAGCTGCAACACTTCCGATCAACACCAGTAAAAAACAGACCATAAGGGGCCTTTGAATCCATCGCACCATCCTGTACCTCCAGTTTTTAAACAGATTTGTTGTTTGTATAAACGACATTTATTAGACGGAAAAACAGGCCGCGTCTTCCCGATTTTTCTGCACTGCGTTCACTTTTTCCTCATGCCTTTCAAAAAAGGCCAAAAAAAAATATCATGAGGAGGAAAATTCTCAATGTCAGCGGACTGGAAGACATCTCAAACTCCCTCCTTCTCCCTGTTCAAAGCGGTTTTTGACCGGAGTGTGATATAATGAATCAGTCACCAATGTGAGGACCGCGTGAAAATATTTTTCTCGTTTCTTTTCCTTCTTTTCCTGTTTTTACAACTCGGCTGCGGGCTGCTGAACAAGCATAACACGCATTCCCTGGAGCAGGAAATCCTCCATCTCGTCAACGGCCATCGGAAATCCCTGGGCCTGGCGGATCTTCTCTGGAACGATCTAATCGCCGACCTGTGCCGGCAGCACAGCCAGCGCATAGCATCGGGAACCATTTCCTTTTCGCACGACGGTTTTGATAACCGTGTAGCCGTCATCAGCCAAACGTTTGCCTCCGCTGAAATAAAGGAAAACATTGGGTATGTTGTCGACGTCTGGGGAATCACCTCTCCATCCAGACGCGTGTTTGATGCCTGGCTTGGAAACGTTTCGCACCGTGAAGCCATCGAGGGCAATTTTGATCTAACGGGAATCGGCGCGGCGGGGTCCGGTTCGACCTACTACTTCACACAGATCTTTCTTCGAAAATAGTCCTGAATTATTCATAACATCAGCCGAAGACAATATTAAACCCATTGCATCCTGTTCTCTCTCTTTATATGATGACAACATCATTTTTTTCCTTTTGTTGTGAAGGAGGGTCAAATGCAGCAGTCCGATCTTCCCCGAGTTCTCAAGCTCTGGGATATCGTCGGGATCGTCGTGGGAGGAGTCATCGGCTCGGGAATCTTTATCGTTCCCGCCGCCATCGCCTCCAACGTGACATCCCCTCTCCTGATCCTGGCCGTTTGGGTGA
>JAHIPL010000156.1 GCA_018894615.1 Acidobacteriota bacterium
CATCGGCCAGATTATTTTCGCCGAGGAGAAAGTGAGCCCAACCCAGCTCCCTGTACACTTCATCATTGAAGGGAAACAAGCCGGAGGACTTCTCAAGAATTTTGATTCTCCGTTCAACATTTCCGGTTTCCCTGGCTTTCTCAAGCAGGCGGCCGCTCCTGAAGACCAGAAGATTGATGACTCCCAGAAACACAAGCCCGAGGATGAGGAGTGTTTTTTTCATTCCTCCTCCCCAGCGACCTGGTATTCACTTTCCCAGTCGGTGGTCTCCGGTTTCTTAAGAAGTGTGTCGTCCTCCATCGTTCGGCTGGTGGGAGTCAAATCCCTTTTACCGTAATGCACCACGACGGTGGTGAGACAGAGGATGATGGTGAATAACAGCATGTTGGCCGGAATGTGGAGATTGAAGTCCGTGATGCTGTGTACACCCATCACTATCAGAGCCACAAGCCCTCCAAGCCCCAATCCCTTGATCTCCGCATTCCTCCTGATCCTCCAGAGAGAAAAACTGCGGACAAAAAGGAACAGCACCCCGCCCAGCAGAAAAACCATCCCCACCAATCCCAGTTCGGAAAAGTATTCCAGCCAGTCATTGTGGGCATGGATGAGCAAAGCGTAAATATTCTCCTCCTCATAAGCCGGGTAGACAAAGGCAAAGGTTCCCAGCCCCGTCCCCATCAGAGGAAAATCACCGATCATCTCCACGGTATTGTGCCAGTACTGCGGCCGATCCCCACCGAAGCGCTCCTCTTCCTCGAATCGCTTCAAATTGGATCCGATCCCCATATAAAGAAAAATGACGAGAACAGCCAGAAAACTCACGTTCAGAAACGTCCGCACAACCGGACGGGCGCGGCGCAGCTGGCCGAAATAAAGCAGACTCATGACAAAAAAGAGAAAAAAGGTCAGAAAAACCGAAAATAATGCGGCCCGGGACCTGGAAAAAAGAAGACCGAGACACATCACAAAAACACAGATCAGGGCCATCACATTGGATGTGAATCCTTTGGCTGTGATGCGAAGAAACTTCTCTTTCAGGTCCATGCCGGACAGGCTGAACAGATCGATTCGGGCCAGGATGAGGGCGAGGGCGAGGGGAATGATCATCTCCAGAAATCCGGCGAAATGATTCTGATTGATGAAGGTTCCCGTGGCCTTTTCCAGATTGATCGTTTTTTGCATGAACAGGATGTGAGGATCTCCACGGAAAAGCTCGAAGATGCCGTAGAGGGCCTGAAAGACGCCCATTCCAATACAGAGATAAATGATCCGCTTGATCTTTTCGCTCGTTGTCACCGTTTGAATGACGAGAAATCCGATCAGGATATAGGAGAGCATCTCAAGCCCTTCCCGGATGGTGTGAAAGGGCGCCAGAGACAGAGTGATGGCCCCCCACTCCCCCACTTGAAAGGAAAAAGCCTCACGCAGAACGACCGCATGAGGGCTTAGGAGTTTGACCAGCCCGACAGGCAGAGGAATCACCTGAAAAGCGACATACAGAAGAAATCCCCCGAAAAGATACCGCGGCCATTTCAGCCTGCGGACAAGCAAAGGGTTGACCTCCGGTTTGTTTTCGATCAGCACATAACAGATTGTCAGAAGAATGCTCACAACCGCAATCAGCGTGATCGCCCATGGGAAAACCGATGCAGCCGGAAGAGGGCTGAAGAGAAGAAGCCCCAGGATGCCGAACTCGATCACCCGCAGCAGGAATTCATCCTTATTTTTCGGATGAGGCGTTCGTGGGAGACGGATGCGATAAATAGTGGGCATAAGATTCGTTACCTTTTCAGGAAGGAAGGGATGCGTATTTTTAAAGATCGTTTTTTTTCTTCTTGAATGACCGGGTCGGGAACAAAAGGAAGCGACCTGCTCTCAAGCGCCGCCCGCGGATTGTCCTCCACAAGAGCGCGGGCTGTTTCATCTCCGAACTTTTTCCGAACCATCACAGCGGCCCTGTCCAGATTGGGAGGCAGGGATTGGGTTCCATGGCAGTCGCTGGCCAGAAAATGAACACACCGGTTTTCGAGAAAGGTCCAGGCCGCGTCTCTGGAAACGGAACCGTACACTCCCAACAGGCTACCGCTGTTGACCTGGCAGTAGACACCAGTGCCGATGAACTCGGCCAGCATTTCCGGGTGCCTGGCCAAGACAGCGTTGCGTTCGGGGTGGGCGATGACGGGAGTGATCCCTTCGGTCATCACATCAAAAAAAAGCTGCCTGATATCGCGGTAGAGATGTTCGGAAGGAAACTCGACAAACATGTAGGAACCGCCGTTGAGAACGAGCTGTTTCCGGTGCCTGCGGATTAATTCAATCAGATTGTGGGCGATGTGGACCTCGGCGCCGAGATAGATATCGAGGAAAATGCCGCTGTCTTTCAGCGCTTTCTCCAGTTCCATGTGTTTTTTGTTGACGATCCGTGAATCGAGGATATCCTCCGTGCCGCGGAAAAGATGGGGTGTGGCCGCCACAGCCCGAACCCCGCCCTCGACCGCCAAACGCGCCATGGCCAGCGATTCCTCTAGGTCCCTGGCCCCGTCGTCCAGGCCGGGAAGAATGTGAGTGTGCAGATCGATCATTGTTTGGATGGAGGATTGTGATCGTCCAGAATTCCCTTGGCCTGGTAGTATTCCGTCATGTAACTCTGGTAACTGGGAGACATGGCGGTGCTGCCGTTGCTTTTGGCCTTAACCTCATTGTAGATGATGCCGATGATCTGGGCCGAACTTTTACGAATCTCAGCGACCGTTTTGATCAGGGCCTTTTTTGATGTTTTTCCCGGCCGGACAACGATGACCGTGCTGTCCGACACCTGGCTGAGAACCACGGGATCGATAACAGCCAGGGCCGGTGGGGAGTCGATAAGCACGATATCGAATTTTTCGGCGGCCCAGGCGGCCAGTGCCTTCATGATGTCGGAATCGAGAAGCTCGGCCGGATTGGGAGGATTGGGTCCGCTGGGGATGAGCCACATATTTTTGATGGCCGTCATCTGAACGGCTTCCTCCACCATGATTTTCCCTGTCAGGTAATTGCTGAGGCCCCGGATGTTGCTGGCCTTAAAAATTTTGTGCAGGCGGGGCCGCCGAAGGTCGGCATCGATGAGCAGCACCCGCTTGCCGAGCTGAGAAAAGGAAACCGCCAGATTGGCAACTGTGGAAGATTTACCCTCCTGCGGGAAGGAACTGGTGAAGGTGATGATCTTGGGCGGTTTGCCGGCGTGGGAAAACAGGATGGACGTGCGGACCGTCCGGTAGTCCTCGGCAATGGCCAGATTGGGAAAGAGATGGTTGATGAGTTCCACTTCTCTCGTTTCATCTTCAGGAATGTCCTCTTCTACGCCCTCCCGGCCGTATGTATAATTGCCGTACCCGCTCCGGTAGGCGGCCTTTTTGCCCGTTCCGTTAGCCGAGACAAAGGGGATGATACCCAGCGACGGGAGATCGAGGGTTTTTTCGATTTCCTCCGGGTCACGGATGGTGTTGTCCAGATACTCCGCTAAAAAGGCGATCCCCGCCCCCAGAAAAACACCAAGCATCAGAGCCAGAATGAGATTGCGGGTGGTGTTCTTGGAGAGGGGCTTCGGAGGCACCAGGGCCAGATCGATAATCTTGATGTTGCTTGTGGCGTACCCTTTTAACCTCGCGGTGGCCATGCTTTCGTTGAGGCGCTGATCCAGACTGTTGAGCAGAGTGCGCTTGTTGGTGATGTCACTCTGCAGGCTCTGCGCATAGATGGCGGTGCTGCCGGAGCTCTGAACCTCATCCAAACTCCCCTGAAGCTCGTTTTTCATCCGCTCTTCCTTGCTCACCGCTTCCTTGTACTCCTGATAGGCAGTGTCTCTTGCTTTGCGAAGTTCGGACCGCAGTGTTGATTTCAGGCTGTCCATCCGGCCGGCCAACTCCTTCATTTCGGGATAATCGGGCTTATACGTTCCCGATTTTGCATTGTACTCACTCTGGACCGAAAAGTACTGGGACCGCAGGTCGCCGATGACTTGGTCTTCGTAATACGGAGGGATGGTATCCACATCCATTTTCAAAAGTTCCCTGTACTTGGTTTCCTTACTGATCTTGTCCATCCGGGCGTCCATGGATTCCTTGCTGAACCGTTCGTAGTTCTGGCTGAGAGCACTGCCGCTGTCCTCGCTGACGACAATCCCCTTCTCCGTCGAATAGCGCTGAAGCTCCCGTTCCTTGGCATCGATTTCCCTTTTTATCTGGGCGATCTGCCCCTGCAGGAACTCGGTTGCCTGCTGGGTGGGAGCGTAACGCATCTCTACGGTGTAATTGATGAATTCATTCGTCAGATGATTCGCGATATCGGCGGAAAGCACGGGATTGGAGGAGGTGTGGCTGATATCGACCAGGCGGGTTTCAACGATGGGAACCACCTCGAGGCCGCGCAGAACGGTAGAGGCCAAGGGCATCGCCTGACCCTCGAGGGGGATGAAGTTTTCTATCTGATCGGAATCGACTTCCTCCTTTTTCGCCCGCAGGAAGCGAAGAGTGAAAAGATCCGTGATCACCCTGACGGGTTTAAGCGCCGGTCCAAGTGCCTGCTGCAGCTCGGGACGGCTGGCGAGATCCATCTTGAGGGCCACACGCTCGGCCAGAGTCCGGCTCCGGAGCAGAGTGAGTTGGGTATTGAAATAGGTTCCGAGGCGGTTTTCGCTGTAATAGCCGCGCGGAGCGAGCACATCATCCAGGTTGGTGACTCCGGAATCAGACTCCTCGATCATGATCCGTGCCGTGGCCCGGTATTCCGGTGTTTTTATCAGGGAGCTGAACAATACAAAAAGCATAAAAACACTGCTCAGCAGAAAGATGATCCATTTCCTTTTAAACGCAATCCGCACGATATCGAGCAGATCGACTTCTTTTTTGTCGGTTCGTGTCGTCATTGTCATATTCCCCGGCCCGCATGACGGGCCTTTTGGATAAACATCTCGCCCCTGTCGGCGGGAAAAGCATGTATCTCATTCATATTAAAATTGTTCATGATGAGCCCAGGCCTCCGGGTTACTGCAGCAGGGAGTGTAAAAAAGGCACCTTTTTTACTAAACCAAGAATGAGGTCGCTCTGCCAATCGAAATTGCCGTTTTCTCTAATAAACGGAAGCACCCCGTTGGTTTTTGCAAGAATGAACAGTTTTTCAATCTGGTTGTCACTCATGCGGCTGTATATTTTACGGGCATAATGTCCGACCAGAATCTCTCTCAGGATGTGTTTTTTCCACTGCTTTTCATAAGGAGCAAGATCTTTTCCCGTCAGCCGGTCCCTTTGCAGCGCCTCTTCCAGAACCGAAGCGGCATAGCGGGCGCCGATCATCCCGAAGTAGACTCCGCCTCCCGTCGTCGTTTTAACCTGACCGGCGGCTTCCCCCACCACGAGAAGGCGATCGGAAAAAGTCCGGGCATAGGCGCCCTGTACGATAGGCTTATACCGAGTCTTCTCCCGGGCCCCGTTGGATGCCGCTTCAGGAAAATGTTTCCCCAAAAATCTGTCAAAATAGGCTTTTGATTCCTTGTTTGTGAACAGGCCGATTCGGGTGATATCGCCGGCGGGAACGGCCCAGGCAAAGGCGCCCGGCGCCACCCTGTTTCCGAAATAAACCGTGGTCCGCCCGATGCCTGTATTTCCAGCCACTGTCTGAACGGCGTTGACGTATTCCTTCGAAGCTCCGAGTTTGAGTTTTTTCTTGAGAACGGAATTGACGCCGGTGGCGATTACGGCCGCCCGCGAGCGGAAGGTCCACGTTTCGCCCTTGTCATCCCGGCAGAGAATGTCCATCCGGTTGGGATGAACAACCAAATCGTTCACCTCAAATCCGCAGCAAATCCGGCCGCCCGCCTTCTCGACGAGAGCCGCAATATTTCGATCGAACAGACTCCGGTCGACCACGCTGGCGAAGGGGGCGGAATGGCTGTAAGAAATAGTCGTACCCAGAGGAGAAACCAGATCGACCGCCTGGATGTCCCTGACCAGGGATGTTCGGGGCAGGTCGAACTCCTGAAAGACCGATTTTCCGATGATACCCGTGCAGACAATGTCCTGACCGACGGATTCTTTTTTTTCGAGCACAAGGACACGACGCCCTTTTTCCGCCATCAGGCGGGCCGTCTGCAGACCGCTGGGGCCTGCACCAACGACGACGGTGTCGTACACCTCGGTCAATTTGCTCAAAAAAACTCCTGTGGATTCAGTCATAAGAGGTTACTTATTATCACTTTCGTGGGATGTTCTGTCAAACGTTTATAAACGCCGGTCCCGGCCTGAAACGCACTGCCGGAACGGGAAAATACCCCGGTCCTTTTTATATTTTTTTCTCCCGGCTTTCCCACTTCCCGCGGAACGTGATCCAGAAGGACAAAAAGATCAGCTTGAGATCCAGCCAGAACGATATTTGCCGAATATATAGGAGGTCATAGCGAAACTTCCGGCGTCTTGACGCATCGGCCGGAAGAAAGATCTGGGCCACACCGGTCAACCCGGGACGTACGGTCTGCCGCTGCTCGAATCCGGGAATCTCATGCAGGGGCATCACCTCTCCACCGCCCCCCACTTCCCTTTCCTCGGGGCGAAGGGCCCGCGGCCCGACAAAGCTCATGTCCCCCTTGAAGATATTGAGAAGCTGGGGCAGTTCGTCCATTGCGGTCACGCGCAGAAGGCGGCCGATGCGCGTTACACGAGGATCGTGTTCCGTGGCCTGAACAGGGCGGCCGTCCTTTTCGGCGTCCCGTATCATGCTGCGGAATTTGTAGGCTTTGAAGTTTTTTCCTTTTTTTCCGACCCTCTCCTGCCGGTAAAATATCGGGCCGCCATCTTCGATTTTGATGAGAATAGAAAAAAGCAGCCAGAGAGGGGAAGAAATCAGAAGTCCGATAAAGGACAGCAGCATGTCGAAGGGCCGTTTTAAAAACAGGGCTTTTTTAATCGGATGGTTCATTTCAGGTCCCTGATCATTCGGTCCAGATTGGACAGGACCGCTTTCCGGCCGTACTCCTCGAGGGCCGTCCGCCGTGAATGGGCGGCCATGTCCTCCCTGTCCTTTTCGCTGTCCATAAGCCTCTTGACGGCCTCTTTCATGGCGTCCGTATCCTCGGGCGGTACACAGACGCCGCAGCCGGCTCCTTCGATCAGGGCCTTGACCTCGGAACTGCTGTGGGCCAGGCCCATGATGGGACGGCCGGCGGCCATGAAGTTATACAGTTTGGAGGGAACGGAGAGGAGAGATTTTTCCTTGTCGAGTGGAACAAGAAGCACGTCGGCCGAAGCCAGAAGGGCGGGCAGGTCCTCGTAGGGCTGAAAAGGAAGAAAACGAACATTGCTCAGCTGAAGCCGTTCGGCGTGCCGGCACAGGTCCTCTTTTTTGAATCCCTCTCCGACGATGACGAACAGCACCCGGGAATCGGATTCCATTTTTTTGGCGCTTTCCAGTATCCGCTGCAGTGTAGCAATGCTGGAGATGCTGATGGTCCCCGAATACATAACGACGAACCTGTCCACCAGTCCGTATTTACGGGAAACGGCATTGTCCTTGGGAAGCGGTTTCAGAAAATCAGTGTCGACCCAGTTGGGAATGACGGACACCTTGTCGGCCGCCACCCCTTTGTCGACCAGGTTGCGCTTGAACCCTTCGCTGATGACAAGGATGGTTCCTGAACGGTCGTAGATCCATTTCTCAAAACGGAGAGCCCAGCGGATTGCGGTCGGATTGCGCAGCAGGCCCGATTCGATGGACAGATCGGGGTGAATATCCTGCACATTCAGAATGACCTTGCCTTTTTTCAGAAACCGGGCCAGCGCGCCCGTGACTCCGAGCTGAAGAGGAGGGAGCCGCAGAAAAAGAATGTCGTCCCTTCCGACCCGGAGGAGATTCATAATGGTGAACAGGGTGTAGATGGACCAGGCGAGGAGCCGGCCGATGTGATGGACGGTGAAATTGGTTCGTATGCGTCTCACGCTGAATCCCTCACCCCGCTCCTTCACGAACAGTTTCCAGCGATAGGGCCCGTGATGGGGAGGACGGGGAACGGTCGTCACTACCTCCACCGTGTGGCCCCTGGCCGCCAGGTCGGTCGCCAGCTCATTCATCAGAATGGGGGCGCTTCCGAATTCAGGAAGGTAATACATGGTGTGAATAAAAATTTTCATTTATTTTTTCAGGTTAGGAAACGGACACATCTTTATCTGTTTCTTTTTTATTGAACACATTGATTTCCGCCCATTTGAACACATACGCGACCGCCAGGATGAGAAAAAGGAGATCGACCCCATAAAAGGCGGCCGTGGACTCAAAAAAGCTGCGCGATGTCAGGACACCGATCAACAGGAGCGAATCAATAAGATAGATCTTTTCGTCGCCGGAGGCTTCTCTGACCTTAAGAAAAAATTCCTTACGAATAATAACGCGCCAGATGCTGATGAGAGCGGCGATGAACACGACCGTACCGATGATGCCGCTGTGGATCATGGCGTGAATATAGCTGTTGTGGATGTGCTGGAAGTTGAGAAGGAGCCGGTCGGCATGAAATCCCCAACCGAAAAACGGCGATTCCTTGATGCGGGCGATCGCTTCAATCCAAGTCATCTCCCGCCCCGTCAGCCCAAAGAGCTGGGTGACATTTGCCTGGGCCCGCCATTTATATCCCGCCAGATAAACCAGATAGGCCACGGCCGGTCCGATCATGACAAACTCCCAGCGCAGGTCCATGATTAGGATGACAAAGACAGCGGCAACCACAAATCCGAGGAGAGATGTCCGGGACTGCGTCTGCAGCAGGATGTACATGGCCGGGATGAAGGGAATGATCCACACATACCTCCGCAGGGTTTGCAAGAACATAATCCGGATAAAGGAGATGAGGACCAGAATCAGAACGAACCGGCCCACCCCGTTTTTGGTCACAAATCCAAGGCCCATAGGAAGGTCATAATAGGAGGACTGGCCGCCTCCCAAACCACGTCCCAAAGCCTGAGGAATCAGGCTGAAGGCGATAAATCCAGCCACAATATAATTGATGACCATCAGCTTCCGCAGGACGCGAAGGGAATCCTCATTGGAAATGATGATCCAGGTCAAAAGAATGGGCGCCATAAAAAGGCCAGCCCAGAACAGGGAGGTGCCCATAAAGGGGCTGAGAAAGGAGACGAGGAGACCGATCAAACCATAGTAAAAAAACAATCCCACCGGATTGGAGATGGTCGGCCATTTGATCCGGGTCAAAAAGATCCACACAATGCAGATATAGAGGGCCAGGAGAGGGAAAAAAGCTCTGACGCCCTGAAAAAGGGACATAGGATCATTCGATGTCATCTCGCGGACATTGTAGAGACCGGTGTACATGCCGCCCCAGACGAGAAACCAGCAGACAACGGCTAACATACAACCTCTTCCGCCGCTCCGCGGCAAACGTTTGGATGAGATCTCATGGTTTTCCTATTCAATAGTAAAAATCCTGCTTTCCCCAGGAATCAAGGGTACGTCCGTCCATGATCCGCCTATACAGATCTTCCATCCGCTCCCCCTGACGATCCCAGAGATAGACTTTCCTGACCCGCTCGAGAGCCGCTTCGCCGATGAGTCGTCTCCTTTCCGGATTCCTGTGAAGATCGAGCAGGGCGTCGGTCATGGCGGTTCGCACATATTCCGGACTACGCGGTTCAATTTTGATTCCCCATCTGTTTTGGATGTGGAAGCCGGGCCCTGCGTTGTCCAGGCAGATGACGGGCAGTCCGCAGGCCATGGCCTCCACGATGACGGCACCCCCGCCTTCACGGAGGGCGGGATGGAGAAACACATCCGCCTTCCGCATATGCTCGAGGAGTTCTTCCCGGGGCAGCCAGGACACGAAGGACACCCGATCGGTCAGGCCGAGTTCCTCAACACGCTCCCTCAGCTTCTCCTCCTCCGGACCGCTTCCGATGATTTTTAATTCCGCTTCCGGTACTGTCTTCCGAAAATCGGAGAAAACATCCACCGCGGTTTTAAAGTTTTTCCAGTGAATAAGCCGCCCCACACAGAGGACCGTCAGGGACGGTCCGCTGCTGCGGCCGGAGGGCTCGGCGGCGACATCTTTTTCCGCCATGCCGTTGACGGGGAAGTAGATGACTTTATTCCGGTACACGCCCGGCATCTTGTTTTTAGTCTCTTCGTTGCAGACAAGAATGGCTCTGGCCCGCTTGACGTTTTTTCTTCTCATCGGCAGGAGATAACGGCCGATCCACTGACCGAAAAGACGGACCGCATCAGCCATCCGGGATGATTTCGGATATAATTTCATAAAAGAAGCGGGGGTTCTCTGCCCGCCTCCGATCGGCCCCCAGACAAACGGGACATCGATCCGGGCCCCGATGACGCTGGGTATCCAGTCGTTGTTGAAGGTGATATGGTGAGCCAGATCGAAGGAAACCTTGTGGTGCAGTTTTTTTGCCCGGCTCCAGGCGGCCTTCTGCCACAGATAGTAATAAATCCTCTGACCGATTTCCGTCCGATAGAAGAATGCCCGCAGTCCGAAGGGAAGAGCGGTGTATTCTACCCGCACATTCGCCAACTTTCCCCTGCCGCGCCAATCTTCCACATCCTTCCGGTTGAATGTGTGAGTGATCACCGTGACCTCGTGAAACCTGGCGATCTGCTCCACGAGTTTCCAGCCGACAATGTCTTCGCCGGGATGGAGGTTGAGCGATCCGGAGGGATTAAAGGCATAAGCGGAGATCAAAACTTTCATTTTAATTTATTGAACGATCTAGATTTTTACAAAGAAGGTTTTCGAAGTGTTTTGTTATTATCCGCCAGTCATATTTGGATTCTGCCATCTTTCTCCCATTGATGGCTGCACTCAAGGCCGCTTCAGGATGAGAAAAAAGGTGGAGTATCATTTGAACGAAAGAGTTCTCTGTATCGGCAATATATATCTCCTTTCCATTTATTATATCTAATCCTTCCGCACCTTTTTTGGTCGATACAACCGGCTTTTCAGCTGCCATATACTCCAGGATTTTTAGCCTGGTTCCGGAACCTGAAAAAATAGGAGCCACGCAAATATCACATGCCTTCACAATTTTCGGCACATCTTCATAAGGGACGCTTCCAGGATTATTAATCCAAGATTTTTTTTCCTTTAACTCCCCGCCTATTACGACAAGTTTAAAATCCTTTTTTTTCATCAACAGCGCCGGCATGACTTTATCGATCAGAAATCTCAATCCTTCTCTATTTGGCGGATAATCCGGAAGCCCCATAAAAAGAATGAGGTTGCCTGTCAGTCCATATTTTTTTTTAATTTGGGAAATATCTTCATTTGAAATAGCCTTAAAGGCCTGCACATCCACTCCATTTGGAAAAACCAGAGAATCCACCTGATACAATTCTTTAAATTGTTTGGCATCTCTTTCAGACACGGCTGTTACAATCTCTACGCTTCGAAGCAGACGAAACTCAGCCCATTTCGTGAGAATAGCAACTACCTTTGCATCTTTTTGGTATCTCAGGACATAATCGACATTATGGGAGTGGTACACAACATGAGATTTAATCCCCATTAACTTCATCATTCGGACTAAGCAGTAGTAATAAAAAGTCCATGCAGCACCTTCTAAAATAATGTAATCCGGCTTCTGTTTTTTTATAATGAAGATGATCTTAGGAATACATTTGATTATCGTCATTATTTTGACTAAATATCCCGCTGAGTGTAATCTTTGAGAGATGAGGATGGTTCCATCTTTCAATTTCCTTTTTTCTGTCTTCTCCCCCAACTGAAAAAATATTTTCCTTCCATTTATAAAACGCGCCGTATTCATTGAAACCACTGCCGCTCCGCAGACTGGAGGAAAGGTCATATAAAAAGACACAAATAGAATTTTCATTAATCTGATTTTTTCAATTTTAGCTTTATCAATATTCCTGACAAAACATAGCGAATAATATTGAAAAAAAACATATACAAGGAAAAAATATCTTTCGAGAGGTCTTTCCTATGCTTTTTCAAGATTAAAACCATCGCTTTAGCCCTCAGAAAGCGTTTTGTTGAAATACTTCCGGGAGTAAAAAAAGAATGCACATGACACTGATTCACATAACAGAAAGAATAGTTTTTTGAAATTCTCAACCATACGTCCAGTTCAGCTGTTGCCGGTATATTCTCATCAAAATATCCGACTCGATCTAAAACCTCTTTTTTTATTACAACTGAGGAGAGGTGAATGAAATATTGACAACGTGATAGGCTCTTATATAGAAATCCCTCTTTCTTTTTAATATTTTCTTTAGGAAAATAGAGTTTTTTTTCATTTTTAAACTGACGTGTCTTTGAATAGACACAACCAACTCTATTTGAACTGTTCATCAATATGCCAATTTGTGTTTTTAATTTATTTCGACTGCACCAAAAATCATCACTATCAAGAAATGCGATATAGCGCCCTTTTGCACGTTTCAACGCTGTATTACGTGCTATTGCAGGCCCAAAATTTTTATTGTGTTTTATAGAGATAATTCGATTATCGTCATAATTATTAATGACAGACTCTGTTTTATCCGACGAGGCATCATCAACTATTATCAATTCCCAATCATTAAATGTCTGAGTTCTGACACTGTCGATTGCACGACAGATGAATGCCTCTCTGTTATATGTAGGAATAATAACACTAACAACAGGATGTTTCATAACTCCATCTATTTAACGATTTACTTCAATAAATTTTTTTCAATACGCAATTGACTTATTATTCTTTTCAGTGTGTTAAAAATATCTATTTTTAGTATAAAAAATAAACTAATGATTATAAAACCGTAACTAATCAAGCCTGCTATCACCAACATAAAAAATCCGATGAGATTATCACTCATGATAGGATTCATCAAATAAATTGTAACGATAAGACCAATCCCTCCCAATAAGGGAACAGCGATTGTTTGAATATAGGTTTCCAATCTTAAACCCGTCAAACGCATTTGAAAGAATGCACAAGCGATACTGGTTAAGAACATACTTATTAAAATAACGATGGAAGCGCCAACTAATCCATAATTCGATGTGAAAGGATATATTAATGCTAAAATGATCAATAGCTGAAAGGTCATGAGCAGGGTTTCAATTTTTGGCTTGCCGACAGCCCAGAAAAGGGCACCTCCCGTCGAGACGATAGAGCGGATGAGACCAACCACGGCTAATACTCGAACAGCCGGTACCATGGGCATCCATTTATTCCCCAAAAAAAGGAGAGTAAAATCCGGTGCAAGAATAAATATTAAACATCCAAGCGGAAACGCCGTTATTGTTATGATTTGTAGGACTTTATGCAACCCGCTGCGTAATTTGTCTTTATCATCCTGGATTTTCGAATACGCGGGGAAGGTGACATCAGAAACCACTTTGCTTATTTCTGTGGCCGGAGTGTTTGAAATTTTGTAGGCCATCTGGTAAAACCCAAGCATCGTCACACCCAACAGTTTCCCAACAAAAATATCATCTCCCTGTGTTATTAAAAAATAAAGGCCCCCGGCACCAAAGATCCACTTACCGAAATATAATAATTCCTTTACTTTTAGCAAATTAACACAAAAACGAGGCCGGTAAGGATGAATGATATAGCTTATAATAACCTGTGCGAGACAACCGGCTAATAATCCAAAAACCAGCGCCCAGACATTCCTTAAAGTGATGGCAAGAACAACGGCAACAACAAATTCCGTTAGGACTTTGGATCCCTGATAGATAAACTGTTTATTAAATTCCAATTCTTTCAGAAAATAGATGACACCAATATTTCCAACAGAAGAAAATAGATAAAAGAGGCCTATAGCCTGAATCAAAAGAACAGCATCCGGTTCATTAAAAAACCGAGCAGCCACGGGTGCTATTAGATATAAAAATAAATAAAGGACAATTCCCCTTATAAAAAGAATGGTCCATGCCACATCAAGATAACCTTGGATATCAGTCTTTTTTTGAATCAGAGCAGAATCGATTCCAGTCTGGGAGAACATCTGCAGAGACATCATAAGCAGCATGGCGATTCCCATGAGACCAAAATCATCCGGAGAGAGTATCCGGGCGACAATGATGATCCGGGCGAAGTAAAATATCTGGCAGATCACCCGCAGACCGATCACCCAGAATCCGCCCCGGATGACGCGGTCGGAGAGATTGTCGGATTGTGTCATGGTTTGAGTGTGCAGGCTACCGCCGGTGGCTTTTTCGGCGATTTCTCATGTTTTATGAACTTGATCAATAAAAATAATTCCTGATCGCATATTCATTGTAAAATCAGGGG
>JAHIPL010000157.1 GCA_018894615.1 Acidobacteriota bacterium
GCCGATGAGAAGCGGTGAGTCCGTGAAACGGTAGTTGATGAGCTGCTGCGGCAGGCAGGAGTGCATGTCGTAGACGTGGGGGATTCCCCACAGACGGGAGAGCAGTGCCCCGAACCAGCCCGCCTCCTCGTGGGTGAAGATGAGGTCGTAGCGCCGGGTCAGTGTTTTCCAGAGGGCCGCCGCGAACAAAAAGAGATCCAGAGGGATTTTTGCCAGCGAAGGGCCGATTTTGATGCGGCGCAGGCCGATGTTCGGTACTCGCGTCAGGGTGACGTTGTCGAACCGGCGGTCCTGACCCAAGGGATAGGTGACCACATCCACCTTGTGACCCAGCTTGGAGAGGGCGCTCAACCGGAAATAGATGCTGATGGGCGTTCCTCTCGGTTGAAAGAAGGGCTCGGGCGCGAGCATGAGGATGCGGAGAGAGGGGAGGGAGGGGAGAGTCTCGTTCTTGGGCATCGGTTTTTTATTCGATGATTTCACGGATGAAGTAGATTTTTTTCTGGGAGGATTCGTGGTAGGCCCGAACCGTGATTTCGGCCAACAGCCCCAGGGTGAAGAACTGAATGGCGATGACGATGAGCAAGATGGAAAGCAACAGCAGGGGGCGGTTGGCGATGCTGTGCAGAAGAATCAGCCGTTCGTAGGTCAGGTAGAGACCGATAAGACCGCCGAAAAAACCGCAGACGATGCCGAAGATGCCGAAGATCTGGAGAGGGCGCGTGCTGTAGGTGAGGAGAAATTTCACGGTGAGAAGGTCGAGGATCACCTTGGGAAAGCGCCAGATGTTGTACTTGGATTTTCCACGGGTGCGGGCGCGGTGGTTGACCTCCACCTCGGCGATGCGGGTGCCCATATGGCTGGCGATAGCGGGAATGAATCGGTGCAGTTCGCCGTAGAGCTGAATGTTTTTGATGACGTCGCAGCGGAAGGCCTTGAGCGTGCAGCCGTAGTCGTGAAGGCGGACGCGGGTGAAAGTGGAGATGAGCCAATTGGCGATGCGGGAGGGGATGCGCCGGGAAAAGCCATCGTGACGTTTTTTGCGCCAGCCGCTGACGATGTCGTACCCTTCTTCGAGCTTGTTGATGAGGGCGCCGAAGTCTTTGGGGTCGTTCTGGAGGTCGGCATCGAGAGTGATGATGATATCACCGCGCGCATGATCAAATCCGGCGGCCATGGCCGGGGTCTGTCCGAAGTTGCGGCGCAGCTGAATGACGCGGACATGGGAGTCGCCGGCTTGGATCTTTTTAAGGACGGCGAAGCTGTCATCCGAGCTGCCGTCGTCGATGAGAATGATTTCATAGGTGCGTCCCAGCGCGGTGCAGGAATCGGTGATTTCGCGGTAAAGATCGGGAAGGTTTTCCGCCTCGTTGTAGATAGGGATGATCAGCGACAATTGAACCGTCTTCTCGTTTTCCATGTCTGCCACTATACCATATTTTTTATTTGGGGTCAGGCCCGCCTTTATTGGGGACAGGCATCTTTTTTTCAGAAATCTTTTTTTGATGTGCGTTAGCGAGGGATGGTTTTACGTGATGAATGTTGACTTGAGTTTAAAACAGGGTTGTTGAGGGGGAATTGACATCCGGAAGCTGTTTTCCTAACATGAACTCATAACCACCTATGCCGAACAAAAAAATCCTGATCGCCGATTACGACAAATCCAGCCTGGAAGCCCTTCGTGTCCTCTTTGAAGCCCAGGGCCTGGATGTGATCACCGCCAAGGACGGCGAAAAGGCCTACGATCTTTTCCGTTCAGAAGAACCGGATCTCCTGCTCATCGAGGCCATGCTGCCCAAAATTCATGGTTTTAATTTAACGCAAACCGTTTCCAGAGAATCGCAGGGGAGTGTTCCGATCGTGATCGTGACAGGGCTTTACAAAGGCCCGCAGTACAAAAATGAAGCGCTTCACACCTTCGGAGCTGCGGCTTACTTTGAAAAGCCCTACGACAAGGAAAAGTTGGTTGAATCGGTCACGAAGCTTCTCCGTGATGAGTTGGAACTCGGAGAAACCCTCCCCACCCCCGATGAAGTGACGGACATGCTCAAGGCCCACCTCAAAAAATCCCATTCCTGACCCCCTCGGCCGTTCGGCCAATTGACGTTGATGCTAAAATCCTTTACTATAAAACGGCCTCAATGGCTGAAAGGCATCAACCACCATGGAACAACTCTGGACGCGGTGCAACAACTGTCGCCGGATTCTTTATAAGCAGGATATTCTCGACAACCTTTACGTCTGCCCCACCTGCGATTTCCACTTCCGGCTCTCTGCGCTCGAGCGGTTCTACATGCTCTTCGACGTCGGCTGCTTTGAGCTTTTTGACGAGGATATCTCCCCCGTTGACGCCCTCCATTTCAAGGACCAGAAAAAATACATCGACCGTATCCGCCAGTCCCAAGAAAAAACCGGCCTCAAGGATGCCGTCCTCAACGCCATCGGCTCCATTGACGGCCTCCGCGTCATTGTCTGTGCCATGGAATTCGGCTTTATGGGCGGCAGCATGGGATCGGTCGTCGGCGAAAAAATCACCCGCGCCTTCGAACGAGCCCTCAAGGAGAAACTTCCGGTCATCGTCTTTTCCGCCTCGGGCGGCGCCCGCATGCAGGAGGGCACACTTTCCCTCATGCAGCTCATGAAAACCAGCCAGGCCATCGCCCGCCTCGAAACCGGAGGCATCCCCTACATTTCGGTCTGTACCGATCCTACCACAGGCGGCACAACGGCCTCCTATGCGATGCTTGGCGACATAAATATCGCTGAGCCGGGCGCCCTCATCGGTTTCGCCGGTCCCCGTGTCATCGAGCAGACCATCAAGCAGAAGCTTCCCAAGGGATTCCAGCGCAGCGAGTTTCTACTTGAGTGCGGGATGCTCGACGATGTCGTCCACCGTCGCAAGCTGCGCCAGTATCTCGTCACCGCCCTGCGCCTGTTCACCAATCAACCTCTAC
>JAHIPL010000158.1 GCA_018894615.1 Acidobacteriota bacterium
CCCAGTTTGACGGCGGCCTTGTGCCCATCGGTTTCCTCCGTCGACATGCCGCCGATGTCCGCTTCCAGTTTTGCCAGCCGCAGGCATTCATCCCTGGCGGCGGCGATATTCATCATTTTCGGCAGCTGGCCGAAAATGCGGCGGAAATTGTGCATGGTGATGGAGTTGACAATCCCCCCCGGCAGTTTCAAGCCCTGAATGATCCCGTCTTCAGGTTTCCCTAAAAGCGGGTCCGCCCCCTTCGGCAGGTGAAAGGAATCGTCGCTTGTCAGAAAGCGTTGAAGGATGCCGGCCCGGATCCTCATTTCGGAAACGGAGTGGGAAGACACGATATCCGTTCCGAAGAGGATGCGGTCGGAGTATTCACAGAGAAACTCAAAACTTCTTTTTTTATTCTTCGACAGATTGTAGAGAAGTTCGATGCCGGGAGCCAGATCGAGAAACACATTGGGATGGTCTACCAGAAGAGAACCGGCCCTGTCGAGATCGGCGGAGAGAAAATAAAAATGGGGAAAGATCACGACCAGCCCGGGATTCTGTTCCAAGACATGCAAGGATTCCCTGTAAAGATCTTCTTTGGAGGGAAAGCTGCCGTCATATCCCCAGCCCTGTTTCCGGGCCCATTCGGGCAGACGGTCCGGTTCCCAGAATTCTTCAGGATCGGCGACATGCCAGAGGAGGGGCAGGCCCTCTGTTGCACATATCTTAAAAAATTCCTGGAAATAGGGGCCGTCCACCGGCTGATTCAGGCGTTTCCGCCAGGTGGGCTTGGAGGCCAGGATCTTGATGCCGTCCACACCGATGGAGAGAAGGCGCTTGGCCTGTTCTTGCAGAGTGAGGGAGTGCGGGGATTTGTTGAAAAGAGAGGTGTGTTCCAGACCGGCCAGAATATAGAACCGGCCCGGATCCCGTGATTTCAGAACAAAACCGGCCGGGTTGCTGTTGGTGAGACTGTCGTCATACTGACAGGCCACGCCTGCCTGAACCGTCCGGACGGCATCCAGGTTGGTCGAAAATCTCTTGGCCTCCTCCACCCGTTCAATATGGGTATGGCCGTCGATCACATCGGTAAAACTGTAATTGTCCATTCACTCACCTCTGTAGCGTAATTATTTCATGATTATTGTATAACATATCCGCGTAATCGTTGAAATGACACTCCGACATGAGTATAATTCACTCCCGGACAGCCGGAAAGGAGAAACCTCATGTTGGGTTCCGAGAAGAAAAAGGACAAAGAAATAATTAAAGATGAGGCCATTCCTCAGAAGCACGTCGAATCTTTTCCCTCCCGCGGAGCTTCCTTCCTCGGTCCCGCGCTTCTCTTTAAAGGCGATATCACGGGAAATGAGGACCTTGTGATCGAAGGGGAGTATAAGGGGAAAATAGATCTTCCCGACAACACGCTCAAAATAAATCCCAACGCCAGAATCGAGGGAGAATTCCTCGCCAAAAACATCCAGATTCAGGGAAAAGTGAACGGGACTATTCATGCGTCCGGAAAAGTCGAAATCCGAAACACCGCCTCGATCGTGGGAGACATTCATGCCTCCCGCGTCTCCATCGAGGATGGGGCTCAGTTCAAGGGCAGCGTCAAAATGAAGACGCAGCCCTGACTCAACCGATCAGTCAGGGGCGCCCCTCGTTATTTGTGTCTGTAGTAATTCGAGGGCGTTTTGCTGACGATGTGATTCACTGCCGCCTGAATACAAACCCGGATAGCCTGCTCGATGGGCGTTTTACTAAATCCTCCCAGGGCGACCGGCAGAGTGCCTCCGATCCGTGTCGCGCCCGCAGCGCCAAAACTCTTCGCATCACCGACAACGGTTGTTGCGGCCACAATCTGAGAGGTGTTGGCATCGATCACGCGGATATCGATGGCCACGTGCGCCTTCTTCACCCCGCCTCCGATGTTGACACCGAGAATCCGGGTTGCTCCCCCCACACCTTGGGCGCTTCCTTCGAACTCCGTCACGGCGGCGGTCACGATAAGATCGGCTCCATAGACTTCACCGATTTTCGCTTCGGTTCCTCTTTTAATCCGGCCGGACGCGCCGAGATCCTGTTCGGCCAGGACGGTGTCCAGTTTCTCCCTTTCCAGAACGATGTAGCGGTTGGTGCTAAAAAGGGCGGTGGTCAGCATATCACCCATGCCGTCTCCGATCTGGCGGAAGTTCATGCCGAACATGCTCATCCAGCCGCCGCCTCCCCCGCTGCCTTTGGCGGTTTTATCTTGGAATTCAGCGACGGCGATTCGGGCCTTGGGACCGTTGTAGTCTTCGGCCTGCGCCTGATCGATGGACGGGCCTCCTGTTGACGTCACTGTGGCCGTCGGGGCACAGCCGCAGATCCAAAAACACACAACAACAAAAGAAAACAGCGTGAATAATTTTTTCATTTACATCCTCCTTTTTGTTTGTTTGTATTATATCACGATACTAGGCGACAAAAAATAAAATGCTTTGAATTTGCTATAATACCCTTCATGAAATCCTTCACCCTACAGTCCGATTTTCTCCCCAAGGGCGACCAGGAAAACGCCATCACCCAACTCTCGCAGGGACTGAGTGAAGGGAAAAAAGAGATGGTTCTCATGGGTGTGACGGGTTCCGGCAAGACATTCACCATGGCCAACGTGATCGATAAGGCGAACCGCCCCGTCCTCGTCATCTCTCACAACAAAACCCTGGCCGCCCAGCTCTATCAGGAGTTCAAAGGATTTTTCCCCGGCAACGCCGTCGAGTACTTCGTCAGCTATTACGACTACTACCAGCCCGAGGCCTTCGTTCCGGCGACCAACACCTACATCGCCAAGGAAGCCACCATCAACGATGAGATCGACCGCATGCGGCTGAGCGCGACCAACACCCTCTTCCACCGAAGGGACGTGATCATCGTGGCGTCGGTCTCCTGCATCTACGGTATCGGGGCGCCCGACAACTACATTTCCCAGAGTTTCAGCCTGGAAACCGGGAAACCGTTCACCCGGAAGAATTTGCTGACCCGTCTGGTGGACGCCCAGTACATGCGGAAGGATGAAGACCTGACACGGGGAACCTTTCGCATCCGCGGCGAAACCATCGATCTATTCCCCGCCTACACACAGGCTGCCTACCGCATCCGGATTCAAACGAACACCGTCTTTTCCATTGAATCTCTGGACCCCGTCCTCGGAACGACAGGAGAAACGTTCGATCAGATCCTCGTTTATCCCCGCACTTTTTTTTCAACCCCTCAGGACGTCCTCGACCACACCGTCATCGCCGCAAAAAATGAACTGGAGGACCGACTGATCCGCCTGAGGGAGGAGGACAAGGACCTGGAGGCCGCCCGGCTGGAAGAGCGGACACTCTACGATCTGGACATGCTCAGGGAATTCGGATGGTGCCCGGGAATCGAAAACTACTCCCTCTATCTCAGTGGACGGAGTCCCGGGCAGCCTCCCTACACCCTTCTCGATTATTTTCCCGATGATTTTCTCATCATCATCGACGAATCTCATGTCACCGTCCCCCAGATCTCGGGGATGTACCACGGCGACCGGTCGCGCAAGCAGACGCTGATCGAGCACGGATTCCGGCTGCCGTCCGCCCTGGACAACCGCCCTCTCAACTTTGAGGAGTTCGAACAGCGGATTCCTCAGGTTGTTTATGTCTCCGCCACACCAGGCGCCTACGAGCGAAAAAAGACGGGCAACCGGATGATCGAACAGATCATCCGGCCCACCGGCCTGGCCGATCCCGTCGTCGAGGTCCGTTTGGTCAAAGGGCAGATCGACGATCTTTTGTCGGAGATTCAGAAAAGGGCGGACAAGGGAGAACGCTGCCTTGTGACCACCCTCACCAAAAAAATGGCGGAGAACCTGACCCGTCACTACCACGAACTCGGCCTCCGTGTCCGCTATCTCCATTCGGACATCGAAACCCTGGAACGGGTCAAAATCCTGCGCGACCTGCGCCTGGGAACATTTGATGCCCTTATCGGCATCAATCTCCTCCGGGAAGGGCTGGACCTTCCGGAAGTGTCTCTGGTCGCCATTCTGGACGCGGACAAGGAAGGTTTTCTGAGAAGCGACATCTCCCTCATTCAGACCTTCGGCCGCGCGTCCAGGCACATCAACGGTCGGGTGATCCTCTACGCAGACAGGATCACTCCATCCATGCGGCGGGCCATGGACGAAACCGAAAGGCGGCGCCTGCGGCAGATGGAATACAACGCCGACCACAACATCACCCCCCGATCCATCACCAAAAGCATCGAGAGCGGTTTTGGCGTTTATGAAAAGGATTACTACGACATCTCGCGGATCGCCGAGGACAATGAGGCTTACCTCTCCCCCGCCAAACGCCTCAAGAAAATCAGGGAACTGGAACGCCTCATGCAGGCAGCCGTCAAAAGCCTGGACTTCGAGAAGGCCGCCCGCTGCCGCGATGAAATCAATCTCCTCAAAAAAGCGGAACTGGAGCTGAAGCCGGAATGAGCGAGGAACTTAAAAACAAGGCCGCCGCTCTGCCGGACAAACCCGGAATATACATCTTCCGTGACAACGCCGGCATCCCCGTTTATATCGGTAAAGCCCGCTCCCTCCGCCTCCGAGTCGGATCCTATTTTTTATCAACAAGAGACCGGAAAATTCTCCAGATCACGGCCGAAACGGCGGACATCGAAACCATCATGACGGGAACGGAGAAGGAAGCCGCTTTTCTCGAAAACAACTTCATCCGCCGCTACCAGCCCAAGTTCAATCTACGCCTGAAGGACGACAAACATTTCCCCTACATCAAAGTCACCGCCCAGGAAGAGGTCCCAAGAATTTATCTCGCCCGCAGGGTGGAAAAGGACGGCGCCCGGTATTTCGGGCCCTTCAGCCCCGCCCACCAGGCTCGGAAGACCATCCATCTCATCGCCAAAACCTTCGGTATCCGTACCTGCCGCGAAAATATCCCCGGACACCGCAGTCGCCCCTGCCTGGATTATGACCTCGGGCTGTGTGCCGCCCCCTGTGTGGACATGGTGTCCGAAGAGGAATACGCAGACCGCGTCCGCAGCGCCCTTCTTTTTCTCGAAGGAAAAGTTGACATGCTGGAGGTGAAACTGAAGCTGAAAATGAGGCTGGCGGCAAAAGAGAAACGGTTCGAGGACGCGGCCCGGTGGAGGGATTTTCTTCGCACTCTCGAAGAAATCAAGGCCAGGCCTCAGTTCATCACAGCCGGGCTGGAAAACAAGGACATCTTCGGCATGGCTTCGATGGACGATCTGACGGTGATCCTGTTTTTCCCCATGCGGAGAGGTCGGCTGATCGAATCCTCCCGCTCCGTCCTGTCCGGAAGGGTCCCAGACGGCAGATCTTTCCTTCCTTTCCTTCAATCGCACTACGAAGGGCGATCCGATCTGCCGGACACCCTCGTTTTGCCTCTTTTGCCGGAAGGACACGAACCATGGCTGGCCGATCTATCCTCGAAAAAAGGGAAAAAAATATCCCTTGTTGTTCCGCAGCGCGGGACAAATAAAAAGCTCCTTGACTTCGCCGGACGGAACGCCGAATTCGCGCTCAAAATGGCGGGTGAAGCGCGTTTACCTCTTCGGCAGCTTCAGGAGCTGTTTCACCTGAAACACGTGCCGCAGAGAATCGAAGGGTATGACATCTCCAACACCGGCGGCGATGAGTCGGTAGGATCCATGGTCGTTTTTGAGGGAGGGATTCCGAACACGGACGAATACCGACGGTTCAATATTCAAACCGTGGACGGCCCCAACGATATCGCCAGCCTGAAGGAGGTCCTGACGCGCCGCTTCAAAAAACTGGACAGGGAAGGCGGCGCCCCTCCTGATCTCATTCTGATCGACGGAGGCAAGGGCCAGCTGCGTGCCGCCGAGGCCGCCCTAGCCGCCTTTCCGAACCAGTCCATCCCAGTGGTGTCCATAGCCAAGCGGGAAGAGATCCTCTTCAGCGACCGTTATCCGGATGGACTCAGGCTGGACCGGACCTCCTCCGTTCTCAAGCTTCTCCAGAACGTCCGCGACGAGGCCCACCGCTTCGCCATCACCCTCCACCGCCGCAAAAGGGAGAAACGGAGCTTCTCCTCCATCCTTGACGACATTCCCGGAATCGGTCCCAGCCGCAAAACCAAACTCCTCAAACACTTCAACGGAACAGCCGCCCTCCTCAAGGCTTCGGAAGAAGAACTGGCCGCCCTCGTCGGCCCTAAAACCGCCCGTTTTGTTCACAGCAAACTCCACGAACAGATCGACCGGTAATGTATTGACAGAGTCGTCCTTATCGAGAAGATTTGATCGAGGACGGCCTTATAGGCCGAGGAAAAAACGGGCGATGAGGGAAAGGATGACGGCCACGACGATATTGAGGCCGACCGAAAGGAGGGCGATCTTTCGTCCGATTTCCTTCCAGAGGATGGCCACGGTCGAGATGCAGGGAATAAAAAAGCTGATGAATATGGTGAAAATCACAAGCTGCGAGCGGGTGATGACCATCATCAGCCCATGATACTCCACCCCGAGCGCCTGCAGCATCATGACCAGGGACAGTTCCTTTCGCAGGAAACCGAAGACAAGAGTCACACCCAGATCTTTTGGCAGCCCCAGCGCATGCTCCACCAGAGGCGATAAGAGCGTATTGACGACCCGGTCCAGCTCAAAATACTGCAGCAGCCCCAGCAATACGCTCCCGGCAATCAGGATGGGCCAGGCGAACCTGATGAAGGATTTGAGCTGGTAGTAGGACTTGGCGAGCATGTTTTTCAGGGACGGCAGCTTGAGGGACGGGATCTCCAGAATCATTCCCGGCGACGGGGACTTGAAGAAAAAGGAGATGATGCGGCTGAGGAGGGCGACAAGAAAAAGGTTGCCCACGTAAAATCCGAAAGCCCAGAGCGGTCCCAGGTAAAAGGCGACAAGGGCCAGGATGATGGTCGTTCGGGCCGAGCAGGGAATAAAGGGGATGAGCAGGGCGGTGATCACCTTGTCCCGGCGGGATTCGAGCATCCGGGTGGAGACGATGGCGGGTACGTTGCATCCGAATCCAAGCATAAGCGGCGAAACGGATTTTCCGTGCAGACCGATGCGGTGCATGAAGGTGTCCATCATAAATCCAGCCCGGGCCAGATAGCCGATATCATCCAGAAAGGACATAAGAAACAGAAGCGGCAGTAAATAGGGCAGCACGATGGCCACCCCGCCGACAATGCCCTGGGTCAGGCCGTCAAAAAGATAAAAAAGAATCCCCGTCCCGAACTGAGCGGAAAGGAAGCTCCTCACTCCGGCCACAGGCCCCAGGAGCAGCTCCTCCAGGGGATTGCCCACTTTGAAGATGATGAAAAAAAACAGGAAGAAAACCGCCGCCAGGATGACATATCCCAGGAAGGGGTGCATGATGACGTCGTCGATCCGGTCCAGAAGCCCTGTCTGAGGGCCGTGTTTGACCGTGCAGCAGTCCTCGAAGTACTTCAGAGCCAGATGGTGCCGCTCGGCGGCCACGACCTCGTAAGCTTCGGAATCATGGCGGTCCTTCAGATCCCTTCGGATGTTGTCGAGCTTCTCCTTTAATCCGGGATGGAGCTCACTGAGCATGACGTCAAAAAAGAGGTTCTCAGCCTCGATCATCTTGATGGCCGTAAACCGCTTGTTGGCCACGACGGGAAGCTCGGGGGGCAGCGCCTCCATCAGCTCTTCGATCTTTTCCTCCACATCCCTGGACCAGGGGTGAAAGGACGGCGCCTTTTTTTGATCCAGGACATCGCAGCAGGCATCCAGCAGTTCCTTGGCCCCACGTCCGCGAACGGCCGTCATGGGGATGACCGGCACCCCGAGCACCTTTTCCAGATGTTCCGTGCGGATGGTCATCCCTTTTTTTTCGGCGAGGTCCATCATGTTCAGAGCAATGACCATGGGGTATTCCAGCTCGATGAGCTCTAGGGTCAGCTCCATGCTTCTTCCCAGGGTGGAAGCATCGATGACGTTGACGATCACATCCGGTTTTTCTCCGAACAGGTGGGTCAGCGCGACTTTTTCCCCGTCATCGGAAGGATTGAGGGAGTAGGACCCCGGAAGATCGATGATGTTCAGTTCCCGGCCGAAGATATTGACATGGCTGTGGGTGTGGGTCACCGTCGTTCCGGGGAAATTGGATGTTTCCGCCTTGGTCCCGGCCAGGGCGTTAAAGATGGTGCTCTTCCCGGCATTCGGCTGACCGATAAAGACGATATCGGGATGATTCTTGTCTGTTTGATTATTCAACGACTTCGACCAGGATCTTCCCTGCGATCCCTCTTCCCAGGGCGACGGTCATATCGGATGTTCGGTTTTTGATCAGGATGGGACCCTTCAGAATGCTGCGTTTGTCGATTTCGATGACGTGGTTCTTGTGAAAGCCCAGAGAAAGCAGACGACGCCGTACGCCGTGTCCACCTTCTATCTCCACGATTTTCAGCGGAGTGTCTGCCGGAGCGTTGCTCAGAGGGATCATGATATTAAGATCTGTTCCTTTCGCAATGTAAACGGGAAATGATACCGGATGTCACGGAAAAAAGCAATCGGACGGGCCCGGGACGGGCCCGGGATAATAAAAGCAGAGATCCTCTGTTGTCGGCACCGGAAGAAAATGCTATCATAAAAAAGATTGATTCGGCTGATCGGCATCCCGTGGATAATCGATTGAAAAAGACATCTCCAGTGAAAAAAAACGAACCCTCCCTTCTCACCCGATTGTTCGAAAGAACGGCAGGATCAGCCATTTCCAGATGGGGCCAGGTCAAGGATTACTTCGTCCTTCTGTCCGATGAGACCTCCCACCTGGTTCAATATCTTATTAAACGTAAGGGCCTTTATCCCGGGGACATCAGCCGGCAGATTCTCTTTATGGGCTATCAAACCCTCCCCATTCTGATTCTCATCACCCTGCTGGTGGGCATCACCATCTCGTACACTTCCGCCGCCCAACTCAAGCTTTTCGGAGCCGATATCTATCTGGCAGATTTTGTGGGAATCGCCATGATCCGGGAACTCATCCCCCTGATGACGGGCATCATCCTGGCCGGGAAGGTGGGGGCGGCAGTTACGGCCGAGATCTCGAGCATGAAGGTTTTGGAGGAACTGGACGCCCTCAAAACCATGGGTATCGATCCCGTGAAATTCTTGATGATCCCCCGTCTCATCGCCATCACCGTGGCTGTGCCCCTTCTTGTGGTCACGGCTAATATCGTCGGCGTCCTTGGAGGGATCCTGATCGGATACTTTGAATTCGGCACCCCACCGGCCTCTTTCGTCAAGCAGATGCTGGGCGTTCTTTTTATCAAAGACATCCTGATCGAGCTGCTCAAAACCACGGTTTTCGGATGGGCCGTCGTTGTCTCGGCCGGATACAAGGGTTTTTCCGCATCGGGGGGAACGGAGGCAGTCGGGAGGGCGACAACCGAATCCGTGGTCCTCTCCATCGCCCTTATCATCGGGCTTGACTGTGTGTTCGCATTTTTTATCTATTAACCATGAACATCATCGAGGCGCGCCAACTGAACATCGGTTATGGAGAAATCCCGGTGCTTCACGGCCTAGATTTCGGCATCCCCGAAGGACGGATCACCGTCATCCTGGGAAAAAGCGGGAGTGGAAAAACCACGCTGCTCAAATCTCTGATCGGCCTTCTTCCTCCTCTTGCCGGCGAGATCCGTTTTTGTGACACGCTCCTGGATTTCAGATCCGAAAAATCCCTCCAAGACCATTACAGGCGCATCGGGGTCCTCTACCAGAACGCCGCCCTTTTGAGCTCCCTGAACCTGTTTGAAAATATCGCTCTTCCTCTGCGCATCCACCGCACCGACCTGAGGGAAAAGGACATCCGCGAACAAGTCGAGAAGCGGCTGGCCCAGGTGGGTCTGGAACAAAGCGGCGGCAAACTGCCGGGTGAACTGTCGGGCGGCATGCGCAAGAGGGCGGGACTGGCCCGGGCTCTAGTTCAGGAACCTAAAATCGTTTTCTGCGACGAGCCCTCGGCCGGCCTGGATCCCATCACGTCGACCCAACTGGACCGGCTCATGATCCGGCTCAACCGGGAAACGGGCACCACGCTCGCCGTTGTGACCCACGAACTCCGCTCCGTGGAGGCCGTGGCCGACCGCGTTTTGGTGCTCCACGACGGCCGGGTTCACTTTGACGGGGAATTCGGGGAATTAATAACCCAGAAGGACCCCTTCATCGAATCATTTTTTTTAAGGACGACATGACATGATCACGCAAGAGCAAAAAAAACGGCTGGGGATATTCATCATCGCTTCGAGTTTGATTCTCATTCTCACCTTCCTGATATTCATCGTCCCTAAGCTTCGTGAGGAGGGGGCCCCCTATCTCATCCAGTTCCAGAACATGTCGGTGAACGGTCTCATCGTGGGCTCCCCCGTCAAGTACCAGGGCGTGGATATCGGTAAGGTGACAAATATCTCTGTGATTCCCGGTGATCTGACGGTCATTCGTGTCGATGTCCGCATCATGGAGGGATTCACCGTCAAAACGGATATGAAAGCCGTGCTTCAGTACATGGGCATCACGCTTCAGAAATACGTCGAGATCTCCGGCGGCCGAACGGACGCCCCCAATATTCCCCCGAAGGGCGAAATCCCTGCCGGTCGCGGACTGACGGAACAGGCCGAGGACATCATCGCCAACGTGGATCGAACCCTGCAAAACCTGAACGGACTTCTCACTCCGGAAAACAAGGAGAACATCGCCGCCATTCTGGAAAACACCCGGAAGGGATCAACGGTCATCGCCGACATCCTGGAGAAGCGACAGGGCAACCTGGAATCCGCACTGACGGGCATCGAGCAGGCAGCCCTCAAATTCGGTGAAGTGACCGAGAGCCTGTTCATCATTGTCCAGAAGCTCAGCGAGGTGACGACCCGGGTTGAGGCGGACACCGAAAAAACATTTGCCTCCCTCACCAAACGGCTGTCTGACCAGGAGATGGGGCGAGTGCTCAACGACCTGAAAACCTTCATCGAAACGGCCACGTCCAATCTTGAAAAATTCGAAACACTCCTGATCCGACAGCAGGAGACCGTCACGCGGACTTTTGTCAGCCTGGAGGAAACCATGGACAACATCTCCAAGTTTTCACGAGCTCTAACCGAAGATCCGGCCATCGTCTTCAGAAGCCAGCGGGAGAAGAAAAAATGAAAAAAATCGCAATTATCTTCATTCTCTGCCTTATCGCCGTAGGATGTTTTTCTCCGGCCGCCAAACACTACTACCAACTTCACCTCACCGAAAGCACAGATTCTCTCTCCGATGCGGC
>JAHIPL010000159.1 GCA_018894615.1 Acidobacteriota bacterium
CTTCAAGGTCAGGGCACGGCTGCCGGTCTTTCGGAATTACGATGAAATCCGTATCGCTTTTCAGGAGATTGTGTCGAGGGGAGAAGCATTTCTCAATGACATCCGCTCCTTCAAAGCAACCCGTACCGCATCCGCTTCCGAACGGATCGATTCCCTGACACGTCGGATGAAGATCATGAACAGGGTCGGCAGCCTTCTGCAGAGCGGACGGTTCGTCCGCTTCAACATCAGCCGGGCCGAGCTGCTGCTGCAGGAAGCCGATCTCCTGATCAAAAAAGAACGATTTGAAGAGGGACAATCCAAGCTTGATCTTGCGAACAATTTCGCACGGGAAACGCAGGCATTCCTTTTGAGTACCCTTGACCGATACGACGATCCAAAAAATCTTAAAAACTGGCGAGCCTTGGCCCTCGAAGCCGCCGCCGGAGGGAAGGGTGGTTCTCCATCCATTCTTATCAACAAGCTGGACCAATCCCTTACGGTCTATCGAAACGGAAAGACCTGGAAAACATTCACCATTTCTCTGGGCGCCAACGGTTTCTTCGACAAGCGTCACGCAGGCGACTACGCTACGCCGGAGGGAAGATACGTGGTGGTCTCAAAAAATCCCGCATCACGATTCCACTTGGCGCTGCTCCTGAACTATCCCAACCCCGCTGACAGGGAGGCGTATCTTCTCGCCCGTGAAAAGGGCCTCATTCCCCCTGCTGTGGGGATCGGTGGACTGATCGAGATCCACGGGGGCGGAAACGACATCCGCACCGACGGATGCATCGCCCTTCGGGATAAGGACATGGACATTCTCTACGGATTGATCGAGCCGGGGGCCTCCGTGACCATCATCGGCTCACTGCATAGCCTGACGGCGGTTATCAATGCAACCACAGATAACTGAATCCGGAAAGAAATGGAGCCGGAAACGGGTTGTGACAGCCTCAGTCGGGACCGTCCTGGTGCTGTGGTTATTAATCGTTCTTGCTGGAGGAATCATTGCCGGGCGACAGTCTGTCTCGATCAGGGAAAGTTGGGCCGATTCCCTTTCGGAAACGGTTTCCTCCAAAGACCTTGAAAAAAAGTCGGCATCCATTCGCGCTTCGATGGATCGGCTAGCCCCCAGAGGCAACTACATCATCATCGATACCGGCCGGAATATCCTGTTTCTTAAAAACGGGGACCGGATCCTCCGGGAGGCGGTCGTTTCCTGCGGAAGCGGCAGCATCCTGATTGATCCCTCCGGACAGCGGAGCTGGATCTTCGACACCCCGAGGGGAGTGTTCTCCGTCACCTCACTTCTCCGCCGCCCGGTGTGGATCAAGCCGGACTGGGCCTTTCTGGAAGAGGGCAGAGACATTCCAACCAATCTAAACGACCGGGCCGAGAGGGGCACCTTGGGTGACTATGCGCTTGGGTTCGGGCAGGGTTATTTCATCCACGGCACTCTGTACACCCGGCTGCTTGGACGCAATGTCACCCACGGCTGTGTACGGGTCGGGGACGATGATCTGGAATATGTGTTCGACCGGATACGGATCGGCACATCCATCCTTATTTATTAGACCAATGTCAAAATTTATTAGGCCAATGTCAAATCTCTTTGCCCTCCTCACCGTCCTTCTCGCCGCCGCTCCTCTCTTTTCCGCCGAGGGCAAAACCTACCATCGTTTGGCCGTCAAGGCCGCTGAGGTGGAGCGCACACTGGCCGGTGGGAAAGACATCTATCTTGTCCTCGATCTGGGCGAGAGGACTCTGAGCTTAAAAGCAAAAGGGGTCGTTCTCCGGAGTTGGATGTTATCCCGGGCAGGAACATGGGGGGGCCCGATCGCTCTTGACCCGGTGACGCTCAACAAAAAACTGTCCTTTGCCCAGCCGAAGCGACCGGAGATTGAACCGGGAGACACGGAAAATGAAGGAGCGGCGGATCTTCAGGTTTTGGAAGTGATCGACATGCCGCGGCGCTATTCACTGATCGCAGACACCAACATCCGCCTCTACATCAGGGCACGTTCCCGCGGGATCTCTGCGGCTCTGGATTTCATCAACCGCATCTCACGCAAAATCTTTCTTTTCCCCGTTTTGACCATCGCAGCCGCCGCCAGCAAAACGCCTTTCCGGGCGGTTGAGATCACACTGTCGGACGCGGACGAGGCGAGGGCGCTGTACTGGTCCGCCTATCAGGGAATTAAGATGATTGTCCTTCCAGACTTCGTACGAAAAATCTGAGGCAAAAATGAATTTATTCTGGAAACTCTCCGAAAAAAAGCACGTCTCCTTGATTACAATTGAGGCGATAGGAGGCTCGTTTCCAAGCATCCCGATGACGATTGCCCTACCAACAAAGAGGCTTAATTCCATCCGTCTGAAGACAGTGTGAATGGAATTTCTTTTGGGTTTTCACCCGAATGAATTAATACAATTTCATCTGTCTTTAACCGGCCGTCTATCTTTATATAACATGTGAGCACTGATTTTTTTCCAATATTTACGTCCAGTGTTTTTATTCTTCTATTATTGGTTGAAACATTAAATTCAGCCGCATGATCTTTATATTGGTTGAGGACATCTTTTTTACTGAAATGATGCTTCTGCAAAGGGCCCAGTTTTTGATCGAAATAGATATTCCCGGTAAAATGAATATTGTTTTCGGATCTCCACATAAAATGCCAGGTGCCGTCCTCCTCCCATACAGCAAACAATTGCGGTTTAGAGGCAATCTGATGAATAAGATCATCTGAAAGCGAAGGCTTGTTAAACCCGATGCGATATTCATGGATGGCTTCATCCACCACACCTTTTTGCCAATAAGCTTCCGCTAAAATGAGATGAATAAAATAGTTCTGAGGGTCTAATTTAACAGCCTTGTTTAGAAAATAAATTGCCTCGTCGGTTCTCCTTGAATGTAAAAATCGATTGCCCAGAGTGAAATACTCAATTGATATCGACTTATGGAATTCATCAGACAGCTCGATGCACTTGTCAAATGCTGCCGTGCCGTCAGCCCATTTCTCATCAGACAAAAATGTATATCCGGCTGTCCACAACTGCCGTCCGATATTGCTGTAGAGGGAATGGATAACAATATCCCGGAAATCCCGGTTGTCTTTCATGGCGACATTGATCAATCGTGAAAAAGAACGAGTTTTCGCTGTCTCCTGCTTTTTTGCCATTTCCAGATCTTTCAGCGATTCTTCCAGATTCATATCCGTCAAGTGGAAATAGGCCAGCAAAAGACGATATTCCCGTTCTTTATCCGTATGAAGAGATATCAGATATTCAGTCATTTCGATGAGATTTTTTATGAGAGCTTTTTTCCCTGATTCCCAGCGGATTATTGTATGCCCTTCAACATCAAGTATCTCGGCTTCC
>JAHIPL010000024.1 GCA_018894615.1 Acidobacteriota bacterium
GTCGTCCCTCAAACCCGCTGAGGAAGAAAAGGGGAGCAAAGACGAGGATGATGATGAGCGTTGCAAAAAGAATGGGATTTCGGATTTCGTTTGAAGCATCGAGCACGACCTGAAATATTCCTTTTTTCTTTTCATCCGGCAGATGATTATTTTGCTTTAAACGCCTGAAAATGTTTTCGACACTCACAATGCCGTCATCGACAAGGATGCCCACGGCAATTGCCATCCCTCCCAGAGTCATCGTATTTATGGTGACATTGGTAAGTTTCATCACAAATATTGTCAGGAGCAGAGACAGGGGAATGGCAATAGAGGATATGAATGTGGTTCTGAAATTAAACAGAAATATAAACAGCACAATGATTACCAGGATGGCTCCGTCTCGGATTGCGTGAAAGACATTGGCAATGGCGACGTTGATGAAATCAGCCTGATTGAATATTTCCTTATTGATGATGATATTAGACGGAAGTTTTGCCTGGATATCATCCAAAACCATGTTGAGATCTTTAGTCAGCTTTAGTGTGTTTGTATCGGGCTGTTTCATAATCGACACAATCACGGCAGGCTCCCTATTAACAGAAGCCATCCCACGTTTTATTTTTGGGCCGAAATCAACTTCCGCAACGTGTCTAAGAAAAATGGGTTTTGAATCAACGGTTGTAATGACGGAATTTCTTAGGTCTTCGAGAGTTTTAATCCTCCCTAAACCTCGAATAATATATTCCATCCCCGACTGAACGGTAAATCCGCTGGCAGAATTTTCATTTGCATCCTCAAGAGCGCTCTCAATTTGACGGAATGAAATTTTATATTCTCTCATCTTTAAGGGATCAACTGTGACGTGATACTGTTTAACATCGCCGCCGATCGGTATCACCTGAGAAACACCGCGAACAGAAAGAAGTCGCCGCCTAATCTCCCAATCTGCGATCGACCGGAGATCCATCGGAGAGACATTTTCTCCTGAAATGCTGATGAGCATCATCTCTCCCATTAAGGACGAGATAGGAGCCATAAATGGAGGATCACTTTCCGGCGGGAGCTGAGCTGCTACTTGCTGCAGTTTTTCGTTAACGATCTGACGTGCATTATATATGTCCATCCCCCAATCAAATTCCACCCAGACGATGGATAAACCAATGGCGGAAATTGAGCGAACCCTGCGGACATTAGCCGCTCCATTCATAGCCGACTCGATAGGGAAGCTGATTAATAGCTCGGCTTCCTCTGGGGCCATTCCGTGGGCTTCGGTCAGGATGGTCACGGTCGGGGCTGTCAAATCCGGGAAAACATCAACCGGAATTCTAAGCGATATATACACACCTAAAATCAGTATGATAGCGGACATATAAACGACGACCGCCCGGTTCTCCAAGGCCCAGTTGTTGATTTTATTGAACATAATAAGCCGTTTTCCTTGTTTTAATGATAATGTCCTTCACCGACATCTTTCCCCGTAGCTTCTGCGGCCAACTTAACAGCAAATCCTCCAACAACAACAACTTTTTCTCCTTCTTGAAGCCCGGATAAGACCTGAACAAAATTCTGGCCTTCGATTCCAAGCTGGATGACTCTTTTTTCAAAGGACTCTCCATCAATCTGAACAAAACAAACCTTGCTACCTCCTGATTCAAAAACGGCGCTTTTGGGGAGAACCAGCGTGTTTAGGGTCTCTGCGGTATTAAGATAAACAGTAATGAAAGAGCCCACAAAAAATTCCTTTTCCGGATTTGTGATTTCATAGATAACCTTAACAGTTCGAGTGCTTTCATCTATGACTGAACCAAAAAAGGTGAGATTCCCCTCATATTTATCTAAGCCGTATGTTTTTTCCCTATCTGAAAAAATAAAATATCCGCCTTGTGAATTTTTTATTTTTGAGACATCGTCTTCAAAAATGGAGATTTCCAGCCACACTCGGGAATCATCCAGTATTGTCATGATCTGATCGCCCCCCTTCACCTGTTCTCCTAGAGAATAGTAAAGATCGACAACACGGCCGGTGATTGGGGAACGGATAAAGTAATAGACACTTCCATTTTCACCTCCCGGTAGAAGCTTGATTTTCTTAAAGCCCTCTTTTTTATTTAAAGCCTTTTCGTAATTCGTCCGGGCGATATTGAGATCAGTCTCGGCTTCATAAAGTCTCTTCTTGGGTATGGCATCTTCAGCATCGAGTTTTTTTAACCTTTCGAGTTCCTTTTGCGCAAGATTCAATAAGGCTTCAGAATTACTCATTTCCTGTTCGATCTGGTATTCTCCCGAGCTGCTGAAAGAGTCGAGGGAAGGTTCGATGATCGCCAGCACATCTCCGGCTTGAACTTTATCTCCCAGCTTAGGGAGGGATATTTTTCGATCCAGCGTAATCTTTCCATCCAGAGGCGGGCTGATCTTGGCCATTCTGTAGGCAGCCGGAACGATCTTTCCAGGGACTGAGAGAGTCTGAGTAAGATTTCGCCTGTCGGCTGTTTTGATTCCAAATTCCATTTTCCATTGTTGCTCTTTTAAAAAGGAAACGGCATCCACAGAACTTTTTTCATTTTCCTGGATATCAGGTAAAGTTGGATAGACTTGGATCGTTCCCAGATCCATTCGATCTGAAATATTTGGTGATTCAAGACTCAGGATAAACCGGTAGATTCCGGGAGTCTTGAAAGTATGAGTGGGCGAAAATATTCCATCACGAATGGGCTGTTCTGCCCGTGCGATGAAGCTCTGTCCGGAGTTTTCGTGAGTAAATTCAAGTTCTAGAGTGCCCTCCAGGATGGGTTTGAAGTCGGATAAATCTGTCAAATGGACACCAAAGGAAATGACCTCTCCTGGTGTCGGCATCTGATATTCCATGAACACCTCGAGTTTTTCGCTCCATTGAGTCAACGCGACTGAGTGATCGAGCTCTGCTTGGGGGGCTTTGGTCTGACATGCAGATACTGTAAGCACAACGGTTATCAGGAACAATAGACTTCTTCCTTTCATGATTTTTCCTCCACGTCCAATTCTTCCCCTGTTATTTTTTCTAAACTAAATACCGCGGAATTACACTTCAGAATAAGGTCCATAAATTCAATCCTTGTTCGATAGGCTGTCTGTAACGCATCCACCAGAGTCAAGATGGCAATTTCACCTCCTTCGTAGGCGGCGATGCTTGCACTTTCCAATTTCTCAGAAGA
>JAHIPL010000160.1 GCA_018894615.1 Acidobacteriota bacterium
CAATATTTTTATTTAGAGCCGGAGATAGGGCCCTTAAGCCGCTACAAAATAGATGGGGAAATCCCTGAATACTCCGACCTTTCGGCATATCTTCGGTTCTATGCCACACGCTATCACAGTGTTGATTTTGCTTTAGCGTATAATCCGTATTATAAATCTTTCTCGACTCTGCGTTTAAGTGCAAACTTCGGTTCTCCGACGGACAATCTTTTTTTCAATGTGAACTGGTATAAAAGCATTAATCCTTACTATCAAAACTACTATTATAACAGGCATCAAATTGGGATCTCGGGGGGACTAAAAATTCCGTCTCTCTCCCTTGAAACACGCGGACAGTTTGATTTCAATATTCAAGAAGCTGAAATTCTGTATTCAGGTGTTTCTGTCATTTATCACTACCAGTGCCTTGATTTCCAAGTTGATCTCCGTGTATTCTACTTTAGGGAAAAGCCCGAGCTTCAGTTTCAATTTTCATTCGGGCTGGGAAATATCGGGAAAACAACGGATTTTCTGGGAGGAGCTGATTTTCAATGAAGGGACTGATACTGAGCGGCGGCAGAGGCACACGGCTGCGCCCGTTGACGTACACACAGGCCAAACAGCTTGTCCCCGTCGCCAATAAACCCGTTCTGTTCTACGGCATCGAAGCTCTCTGTGAAGCGGGCATCAAGGATATCGGCATCATCGTCGGGGACACCAGGGATGAGATACGAAAGGCGGTGGGAGACGGAAGCCGTTGGGGAGTCATGGTCACCTACATCGAACAGGACGCGCCGCTGGGGCTGGCTCACGCGGTCAAGGTCGCGGCCGATTTTCTGCAGAGGGAACCCTTTGTCATGTATCTGGGTGACAATATCCTGAAGAGCGGCATCACCTCTCTTGTCGGTGAATTTCAGAGGAAAAAACCCAACGCCCTTATTCTGCTGACCGAAGTTCCCAACCCCGAAATCTTCGGCGTGGCTGAACTGAAAGAGGGCCGGGTTATCCGCCTCGTCGAGAAGCCGAAAAATCCGCGAAGCAATCTGGCTCTGGTCGGTGTGTACATGTTCGACGAACACATCTTTGAGGCGGTGGACGCCATCAAACCGTCCTGGAGAAACGAACTCGAAATCACGGACGCCATTCAGTACCTTATCGACAGTGGAAAAAACGTCATCCCCCACATGGTAACGGGCTGGTGGAAGGACACCGGTAAGCTGGAGGACATTCTGGAGGCGAACAACCTCATCCTTTCCGGCATTCGCAGAGACATACGGGGCCGCATCGACGGAGCGACTAAAATCACGGGCGAGGTGATACTGGAAAAGGGAGTTGAGGTGACCGGCGGAATCATCCGCGGGCCGGTTATCATCGGGGAAAACACGCAAATTGTCGATTCCTACATCGGTCCTTTCACCTCCATTCAGAAAAACTGCCGGATCGTCAAGACGGAGATCGAAAACAGTATCGTTCTGGAAGGAAGCGACATCCAGGATGTCGGGGGCAGGATCGATGAAAGCCTGATCGGCCGAGAGGTGAAGATCCGCAGGGGACCTGCTAACCCGCTTGTTTACCGTTTCATGGTGGGAGACAAAAGCGAAATAGGGCTCAAGTAAAAAAAAGGGAGTTCCGGGATGATACATGGTCTGAAAGAAAAGAAACTTAAAGTGATTCCGGATGAGAGGGGGCGGTTGATGGAGATTCTCCGCTCCGATGATCCGGATTTTCAAAAATTCGGTCAGGTCTACGTCACGACCACATATCCCGGCGTCATCAAGGCCTGGCACCTCCACCGCAAACAGACGGATCACATCTGCTGTGTGCAGGGGATGATCAAGCTGGTTGTGTACGATTCCCGCAAAGACTCTCCGACTTACAGGGAAATCAATCGATTCATGATCGGCATCCATCATCCGGCGCTTGTCCGGATTCCCCCCGGAGTCTATCACGGCTGGATGTGTGTGAGCCCGGAGGAAGCCGTCGTGGTTAATACGCCGACAGAGCTGTATAACTACGATAATCCGGACGAGGAGCGGCTAGATCCTCATGGCGAAGAGATTCCCTATGACTGGAAGCGCCGGGATGGGTGAGGCACGGGATTTCGCCGGAAAAACCCTTCTCGTGACGGGCGGGGCCGGATTTATCGGCAGCAATCTCATCCGTTTTCTGTTGGGGCGGCTTCCCGACACCCGGATTATCAATCTGGACATGCTGACCTATGCCGGCAATCTGGAAAATCTGGAGGATATAGCCGATGATCCCCGCTACACATTCATCAAAGGGGATATACGCGATCGGAAAACGGTGGAAGAGATTTTCGGCAGCGTGCAGGGGGTCATTCATCTCGCCGCTGAAACCCATGTCGACCGTTCCATTGTCGATGCCGGAGAGTTTGTCCTTACGGATGTATACGGCAGCTTTATCCTGTTCGAGGCCATGCGGCGGGCTGACATCGAACTGTTCATCCACGTCTCCACCGATGAGGTCTACGGGAGCCGGGACGAGGGGGTTTTTTCAGAGAGTGATTCCATCAATCCGTCCTCCCCGTACGCCGCGAGCAAGGCGGGAGCCGACCGTCTGGCCCACGCCTACACCGTAACATACGGGATGCCCATCATCATCGTGCGGCCGAGCAACAATTTCGGTCCCTTCCAGTATCCCGAAAAGCTTATCCCGCTTTTTACCACAAACGCCATTGAGGACAAACCGCTTCCCCTGTACGGCAAGGGAACGAACGTTCGGGACTGGCTTCACGTCGAAGACCACTGCCGGGCACTTGAGCTTGTGCTGAACCAGGGAGAACCGGGTGAGGTTTATAATATCGGTGCCGGCAATGAGGTGCCCAATATCGAGATCGCCGAGACCATCTGCGACACGCTGAAAAAGCCGCATTCGCTGATCAGGTTTGTCTCCGACCGGCTTGGACATGATCGGCGGTATGCGCTCGACTGCCGCAGGATCGATGAGCTGGGGTGGAAACCCGTCATCCCCTTTTCCAAAGCCCTGGAGAGCACCATCCGCTGGTATGCGGACAACGAAGGGTGGTGGCGGAGGATCAAGGACAAAAGCCGGGATTATAAGCGATTTTACGCCTATTACTACAGGGACCGAACCTGATCCCCCTTCCCCTTCACCCGCAGACTCAAATTCATTGTTTTGACCGTGGACATCGAGTAAAATGAAAGGCCGTTCATAAAGAACAGGTCGATAGAGGAGGATGGATGAACGTTTTGATCACCGGGATCACCGGATTTGCCGGCAGTCATCTGGCTGAATACATCTTGAACAACCATCCGGATATCAAGGTCAGCGGGATTGTCCGCTGGCGAAGCCGTATGGACAACATCGTTTCCTTCCAGGACAAAATCCATTTGGTCGAGGCCGACCTGAAGGATATGGTGTCCATGAAGAAGTGCCTCGCCGAGGTGAAGCCGGATCGGATTTTCCATCTCGCCGCCCAGAGTTTTGTGCCCACTTCCTGGAACTGTCCGTCCGAAACATTCGCCATCAACTGCATCGGACAGATCAACTTGTTTGAATCCGTCCTTCATCTGGGACTGAAACCGCGTATCCAGATCGCCGGATCGAGCGAGGAATACGGATTTGTCAGGCCGGATGAAGTTCCCATGACCGAAAACAATCCCCTGCGGCCGCTCAGTCCCTATGCGGTGAGCAAAGTCGGTCAGGATCTTTTGGCTTATCAATATTTTATGAGCTACGGATTGGAAACCGTCCGGACCCGCGGATTCAATCACACCGGACCGCGGCGCGGAGAGGTGTTTATCTGCTCCAATTTCGCCCGCCAAATCGCCGTCATCGAAAAGGAAAAAGCCGCTTCCGTGATCAAGGTCGGTAATCTGGAAGCGAAGAGGGATTTCACCGATGTCCGGGACATTGTCAGGGCCTATTGGCTCAGCCTGGAAAAGGGAGAAGCCGGAGATGTCTACAACATCGGGACCGGAACATCCTACCGGATGCAGGAAGTCCTGGACCTGCTGCTGGGAATGAGCCGGGTGAAGGTCAGCGTTGAGGTCGATCCCAAGAGGCTTCGTCCTTCCGACGTTCCCATTCTTCTATCCGACAGCTCGAAGTTCAGACAGCTGACCGGCTGGAAACCGGAAATCCCCTTTAAACAAACATTGCAGGATCTTCTGGATTACTGGAGAGAGCGCGTTTGAATATTCTCATCACCGGCGCCACGGGATTTGTCGGGCGCCACCTGATCGACCACCTCCGGGACGGGCATTCCCGTCTGTACGGGACATTTTTCCCCATGCCGGAGGAAGAAATCCCACAAATGAACGGAGTGGATCTTTTTTATCTCGATATTCGAAACGCTGAAGCGGTGCGGGACGCGGTCGCCCAAATCAAACCGGACCGGGTCTTTCATCTGGCCGCCCTCTCCAATGTCCGGCAAAGCTGGGAGATGCGGCGGGACGCCATCGAAACCAATATCCTGGGAACATTTTATCTTTATGATGCCATAAGGGACAGCGCGCCCGCGGCAAAAATCCTTTTTATCAGTTCTTCCGATGTTTATGGAGGAATCCCGGTCAACGGCAGACCGTACAGGGAAACGGATGACGTGGCGGCGCTCAATCCCTACGCATTATCCAAGATAAGTGGAGAATCCCTCAGCCGTTTTTATGCGGACGTCGAAGGATTGGACATCCGGATCGCCCGTTCCTTTCCGCACACCGGTCCTGGACAGAGCCGGGATTTTGTCTGTTCGGATTGGGCCGGCCAGATTGCGGACATCGAAAGGGACAGGCGCCGCCCGGTGCTTCACGTCGGAAATCTCAACGTCCGCCGTGATTATTGTGATGTGCGGGATGTTGTCCGGGCCTATGCCCTGCTGATGGAGCGGGGGAAAAAAGGCCGGATCTACAATGTCTGTTCCGGAACCATCGTCTCTCTGAAGGACATTCTCGATATCCTTTTTTCCCTCTCTGAACGGGAGCTTGAAGCTGAAACGGATCCGGCGAGACTGCGCAAAACCGACTGCCTGGATCTGGCGGGCGATCCCGGTCGGATCCGTGATGAAGTGGGGTGGACCCCGGAGATTCTTCTGTCACAAACCCTCTTTGACCTCCTCAACCACTGGCGCCAAATAGGATAGGAGGGCGCGGAGGGCTTGCCCCCGGTGGCTGACGGCGTTTTTTTCTTCGGGCTCCAACTCGGCGAAGGTTTTATTCAGGGGGGGATAAAAAAAGATCGGATCATAACCGAAACCGGAGTCACCCCTCCTGCTTCGAAGGATGTATCCATTCACCATGCCCAGGAATTCCTTTATGATCCGACCGTTTTCGGCCAGCGCAAGGCAGGAGACAAAGCGGGCCGAACGTCCAGCGTCGGGAACACCCTTCATCAGCTGAAGGACCTTTTGAATATTGTCTTCATCAGAGGCGTCCGGACCGGCGAAGCGGGCGGAGAAAAGGCCGGGCCGGTTGTCCAGCGCATCTATCTCCAATCCCGAATCTTCTCCCAGAGTCAGGGTATCCTGTCCCCCATCGTAATAAAGAGCCTTCCCCCGGGCGTTTTCAGCGAAGGTTTGTCCTGTCTCCCTGTGGACGTCCTTCGCGGGGAGGTCTCTCAGTGAGAGGTCGGAAATGGGATACGGCCGGAGAAGGGACCGGATCTCTTCCCATTTCCCCCTGTTTGTCGTGGCGACGATCAGTCTGCGTTCAGTCAATCGAGATCTCGGAGATGCGGTCCAATTCAAGCACCGTCTGGTAAAAACCCTCCTCTTTTCCCCCCCTGACGTGGAAGGAGAAACGGATGACGGTAAAACCGGCTTCGGACTTCAAGGACAGATTCTGGAATTTGAGGCCTTCATGAAAGGCAATGGTTTTGATGGAGGAGAGGAGCTCTTTGGGATATTTTGTTTTGATCGTGTACCGGTTCTGGGTTTTATGGAGAAGATGTCCTTCGATCCGGCGGAAGACGGCCAGAGTCGCATAGATGAATCCGGTGTAGACGAGGGCGACGGGATAGCGGCCGTAGCCGATAATGAGTCCGAGCACGGCAACGGCCCAAAGCGTGGCCGCCGATGTCAAACCGGTCACAGCTCCGCGGGATTGAATAATTGCCCCGGCTCCGATGAAACCGATCCCGGTGATGGCGGCCGCAGCCAGACGTGAGATCTCGCTGCCGACCATGTTTCCATCCTGCAGGATCAAAGAGCCGAGCACCATTATCATGGTGGTGCCGATACAGATCAGGATGTTGGTTCGAAAGCCGGCTGGTTTCTGGCTGGATTCCCGCTCGAGTCCGATGAGGCCGCCCAGAGCAATGGCTAAAACAAGCTTTAATGTGATTTCGACAATGTTCATCGCGACGCACCCGGTTTATTTCACACTGTAGCATGGAATCTTCCGCCGTGCAACACTCGGAAGATGGTTGAGGGGAGGTTGTAGGGGATCAGTATCCGACTTTATCCAGAAGAGCGGCCAGAAGGAAGAGGGCGAGAAGAGCCAGTGAAAATCCGGCAAAACCCGCATGCTTGAGCAGGCGTTCCGGTTCCTCCATGACTTCCTGTTCAACGAGGGTTTTACGGAAGATCAGGAAAAAAAAGCAGAGAACCGGGGGGGACAGATAAAAAAACAGCTCAAGCCGGTTGGTCAGGGTGAACCAGATATAGGTGGCCATAAAAAAAGCGAGGCTGGCGGCCATTCCAAAGAGAAGAGAGGTCTTGGTGTATTTTCTCAGCGATTGCCTGTAGTCGCCCGCTTTGTCCTTCAGAAAGCGAAACTCTGAAAGCCGTTTGGCCACGAGCAGAAAATTACCGAATGCCCACCAGCATAAAAGAAGGGAGAGAGGCGGGAACAGGGAGACGGGAGCGAAGGCGTACCAACCGATGAAGAATCGAATGGGATTGTTGGCCGATTCGGAAATGGAATCCAGAAAGGGAATATCCTTGGTTCGAACCGGCTTGATGTTGTAGACGAATCCGGCCAGCAGCAGCCCGAAAAGGGACAAAAAGAAAGGAAGGGAAAAAAAGATGCAGGCGGTTCCCAGGCAGGTGACGGTGAGCAGAACTCCCATCAGAAGAAAGGGCGATTTTTTGATCTTGCCCCGTACCAGGGGCCGGTTTTTTTTGGTCGGATGGTGGGCGTCGTAGGGGGCGTCCACAATTTCGTTAATGATATAATTGGCGGTGGAAATTCCCCATGTCAGAAGGAAGGACGCGATGAGACGGAGGAACAGTTCCGCAGGGGAGAAGTCGGATCGACGGGCCTCGTTGAGAAAAAAGAAGGCGGCCATCCCGAAAAAGATGGCCGTACTCCGCGGCCATCTTTCCAGGCGCATGGCTTCCAGATAGGCATTCATGGCGTCATCGTTTTTCGGCGTACACTTCGAGTGAATCTCCCAAGGCTAATTTTACCGAAAATTTTTTCCAAAGAGAACCCAGGCGGGGATTTTTCAGTAAAAAAGAAAATATTTTCAGGCGCGACATGAGGTAGTGAAGGGAAAATGTCCAGGCGTAGCGGCGGACGGATAGGATTGTGAAACCGGCCCGTTCCAGGAGAATCCGTATGGTGGCCCGCGAAAAATAGGCGAGGTGGGCAGGACGAAGATGCCACCATTTTTGACCCAGGATTCTTGATGTGAAGCTGTGAATATCGGGGGTCACCAGGCATAGAACACCGCCCGGTTCAAGGATGTAGGCTGCTTTTTCCACCACCATCCATGGATGGGGGATGTGTTCGATAAAATCAATCATGGTGACGGCCGAGTAGGCGCTCTCTTCCAGGGGAAGGGTGAAAAAATCACCTTCCAGGAGTTTGAGCCCGTAGGCTTCAGCCGCGAAGCGGGTACACCACCGGCTGGGTTCAACTCCTTCAACCGTCCATCCCTTTTCCCCGGCCATCCGCACCAGAATACCCGTCGCCGCTCCCACATCGAGCAGGCGTCCTTTTTTCGGTCGCAGCCGGTCCAGCCGGTTGAGAATGGGCACAAAATTCTTGGATCTGCCCTGCGCCTCTTCCTGATACAGTGGATCCTCGCTGGCGCTGTAGAGAGAGGTGATATGGTCCGGTGAGGGGAACGGATTGGCGAACAGATGTCCGCAGCTTCCGCACTTCCACAGATCCCACACATCGCCGTAGGAACTGTCGGTGATTTTCACCATTTCCGGCTGAATGGCGTGAATGCTCCGTGTCCCCTTTTTGTGAAGTTGAATAGAGGGGGAACCGCAGACGGGACAGAAGTGGTGTTCCTGAAAGAGAGAGTTTTCTTTTTCGCCGCCGTCGTTTTGTTTCATTCCCTCATACCGCTTCCTCTGGTGCCCTCGTTTTAAATGTACGTCTGGATGAAATTGAAGAAATCGACCTCGTCGGCGTCGAGTCCATGGGTGTAAACATACCGGCTGGCCAAACGGGAGGCGAAGATGGCGTTCAGATAAGAGTCGGGAACCCGCTCCAGTATCTTTTTCATTCCGATGGTGTCGATCAGGACCGAAGGGCAGCAGCAGGCGATCACTTTTTCAAAAAGCTGCCGGTTGGAGTAGAGGGCGGATGCGTAAACGGCGTCTCCGATCTTGTTGATTTTTTCGCTCACCTTGTCCGTCAGAATGGAGCGGGGGATGCCCTTGGCCTCATGTTCTTTCCAGATGATCTCGAATTCGGAGGTCGAATTGGCCTTGATGAGATCGATGATTTCGGAAACATAGGCTTTGCGAAAATCGGGGATGACGCCGTTCCTGACACACATGTATTCTTCATGTTCCTTATTGCTCAGGGCCAGGCTTGCGAATACTTCCATGGACGATGACGTCACGCCGCCCTTGTTGGCTGATGCATCCTTGAAGATGATGACGCCCTTTTCCTCAAAACGGAGCCGGGCTTCCTGGGTGAGAAAAAGATTCGCCCCCTCCACGATGAAGCGAACCCGGGGGTTGCCCTTTTCATCCAGGAACTGCTTCCAGTTGTTGATGTTGATGGAGGCCGGGCGGCCGCCGCAGGGAACAAAAAGATCGGCCTTGAATTTGGGATTGAGATGAAATGTGTTCCTGAATTCCATCCCGGAGGCCACCTTTTCTCCTCCGGGAAGGAAGACATTCCTGTCTTTGATGTGAACAAAAAATCCCTTGGAGGAGAGGACCTTCCTGTTGAAATCCTCCACCATCTTTCGCTTTAAGGCGAGCTTTTTCAATTCTTTCCGGTCGATTCCTTCCGGGTCGTAAAGGACGCCGGACCCGTCGATGATGGCAATGAAGACATCCTTGGACAGCAGGATTTCATTGCTTCCCAGATCCCCGTCAGGGCCGCCGGTCATTACTTTGGTTATGTTCTTTTCCAGGATATTGTTCTTTTTCAGAATGTTGAGAACAAACTGATGAACGGAGTTGGTCGTCATTCCGTAGAGGTCATGAGGGATGCCGCCCATGCTGACGGGTTTTCCTGTGGAGAACGCCTGCCAGTACGGATAATCCATCACGCGGGCTCTCAACGATGCCCATTCCATGAGATCGGCGGTTCCTTCATCCGGTCCAAGAAAGAGAAGGAGCTCACGGCCGGAATAATCGACGAAACTGCCGTCCGGCATCATCAGGTCCAGAAGCCCGTTGATGTATTTCTTGAATGCGGTTGCCGCCTTTTCCTGGTATCCCCAGCGGAGAAGAATCGTGCCCTTGGCGCCGCCCTCCGGAATGTCTTTGTTTTTTTTCTGCTGAGTGTAGGCCAGGTTGTAGTTTTCGTCGAAGATGAAATCGGAATTGTTGAGGTACTGCTGATAATTGCCGGACCTCACAATCCGGATGCCTCCCCGGGAAATATCGCGAAAACGGATGTGAAATCCTCTCATTTCACGGGCGATGACATGAATGATTCCATAGGCGACCTCCGGATAATCCACCGGGTTCAAAAATTTAGGTTCGTAGAGAAAGGAGATCGACGTTTTTTCGTTTTTATAGAAATTCGTGCGTTGGATCACCTGAATGAAAAGGATGATCCCCATAAAGATATCCCTGTCGATTTCCATGACGATGTGGTGCTTGATCTCCTCGGTGATAGCCGTGATGTCCTCATCGATGTTGTGATCCTTGCGGAAGGGATTGAATTTTTTATCAAAAATGGTGAAGAGTTTTTTGAGAATGGAATGGTTTTCAAGAAGAGCATCCCAGACTTTCGATTCGTCGAAGGTGTCTTTGGACAGGCGTGTCTTGAGTTCCCGCAGCATCCCCAGCAGTTCGGGAGATTCGCGGAGCTTGGCGGAAAGACGCATGTATTCCTCGTTGTATCCCGTGAGGAACTGATGTGTGAAACTCCAGGCCGCCGTTCCGAAAACGGTCTCATGGGCGTTCAATCGGCCTTCACGGAAGAGGTGGGAGAGAGGGCTTTCCGGTATCACATAGAGAAGACTGATGTCTTCCACCAGGCTGCGGATGACCTCTTCGTTTTCGACACGATCGATGTAAAAGGAATAGACGGTTTTACCGTTGGCGAAGGGCTCGATGTATTTCCGGTTTGAGACGAAATGATAGGAGTTGAGAACATCGGAGACATTGGAAAAAAAGCGCGAACTGGAGTCGCTGTTGGTCACAACCATGATGCGGTGCTCATTGGTATCTTTTTTGATGGTCACATCGATAAGGGGCGTTTCCCACCCGTACGATCGCTGAATGAGCTTCTGGTAGCGGTTGTATGCCTGTTTGGTTGTCGATTTTAAAAAATTCGGGCAGGCGATTTTTTTCAGATCCGTTTCATCGCACAGGCTTTTTTCGCACGTGTACCGGGGATTGTAGACCAGGTACATGCGCAGATGCCTGACTCCCATGGCCTTGCCCAGCGTCCGGTAGGTCTGCAGCCGTCCGTCGGGGTATTTTCCCTCAATCCGCCGTTCCACTTCCAGAGCGCGTGTGTGATAATCGTCCACCAGATAGATGGCTTCGTTTTCCAATTCGCGTGCTAAATCGAGCTTCAGATTATTTTCAGCCTGTCCGGCGGACATGATCTCCGCCGCCTTGATGGCTTCGATATGGCCGGTAATGGTTTCTATCGGAGTGGTTTGGAAATAATATTCAGGCATGCCCAGTCCCGTACAGAACCAGTCGATCTCCTGCCGGATGGTTTCCGGTGAGTAATATTTGTTCCGAAGCATCAGGGATTCGATCTGTTCCAGCTGCGTTTCGGTCAACACGCTTTTTCCGGCGATTTCCTTAAGCGATCTCATCGTTGACCTCCTCCTTCGAAACGTTATTATTGTAGCACACTTATCCCGAGGGTGCGTGAGTCGATCAGGATGGCGAATCGATCTCCAGTTCCATCTTTTCCAGAATCATGTCCGTTCCGGCCAGCGTTTTCAGATTGGAGGAACCGCAGGAACCACAGAAGAGAATGTAGTCGTCATGAGTGGTGATTTGACCGCAGTCGCCGCATTCCACCTTCAAAGGGACCTTGATGATCTCGATCTCCGCCTCGGCGGCGATGGTGTCTTTTTTATAGATATCGAAGGCGGTTTTGAGGAGTTCCGGGACAGCTCCGGAAAGGAGGCCGACTTGCATTTTGACATAGGTGATCTTCTGCGCTTTATTCTCTTCTGCGTTTTTTTCAAGGATCTCAAACAGATTGGCGATGAGAGACAGTTCATGCATGGTTTTTTCGCAGTTCTTTCAGTCGGGAGATGAGGAACTCGGCCAGTTCCTTTAATCCCATCCCCGTGGTCGAGGAGGTGATAAATGTCCGGAGGTGCGGATTCATGCCCTCCGCTTCCCGGACGGCCCGATCGATGTCAAAGGGCAGGATGGGAACCAGGTCTGCCTTGCTGATCACCAGGCTGTCCGCCGTCAGAAAGGCTTTGGGGTATTTTTTCGGTTTGTCGTCTCCTTCGGGAGTGGACAGAAGAACGAAACGCAGATGCTCTCCCAGATCAAAACTTGCCGGACAGACCAGATTCCCGACATTTTCGATGAACAGAAAATCCAGATCAGGGGGAATTTCAGGAAACAACCGACCGATCATCTTAGCTTCCAGGTGGCATGCTCCTCCGGTCATAATCTGCCAGGCCGGGATGCCCTGGGCTCTGATTCTGTCCGCGTCCCGTTCCGTCTCGATATCCCCCTCGATAACGGCCATTTTATAGTGCGGGTGAAGGAATGTGAAAAGCTGTTCCAGAAGAGTCGTTTTTCCCGCCCCCGGTGAGCTGAGGAGATTGATGGTCAATATTCCCTTTTGCGTAAGTTGATTTCGGATGTCGGCCGCAATTTTATTATTGGACCCAAGCAGGTCTTCGAGAACGAGTATTTCCTTTTTTCCCATGATTTATCCCTGTTGGACGAGAGCGATGGTTCTCTCTACGAGTTCGGGAACGGTTTCCTTCATTTTATCCGTGAGCCCTTCTCCCAGAACGAACATGTTTTTCGATTCCACAGCCAGAATTTGAATACGGTCCGGGACTTTTTGGTTGAGCTGCCGACCGATGGCGATTGTCTGAGGAATGGAGACATAATGAGGAGAAGGTCCGGGGATAGACCGGATGTCCTCTTCGGTCATCAGGGTGATCCGACCCGTGACCGGAGCGGCTCTTTTGATGGTGTCGATGATGATCAGGTCATCGTATCCGATAATGACATCCAGAAGCGAAAGTCCGGTCAGCGAGCATTCAAGAAGATCGACGGAAGCGAATACTTTGGACAGCTGTTCATCTTCATCAAGACGCCGGTGCAGCTCGCGGATGACGTGCAGGCCGATGCCGTCATCACCGTACAGGTCATTGCCGAGTCCGAGCACAAGAGTTTTTTCCATGGTCGTTGTCCGTTTTTTAAGCAACCCCATACTATACGATATTCCCCCTTCAACAGACAAGGGACAAAAGCCTGCGTGTGATAACAAAAGCCTGCGCCCGGAGTTTTTTTATCGGCGCATTTTTCTCATGGCTTCCGGCCTGATTCGGACAGGCGGAATCCTCTTGAGAGCCCGTGATGATTCAGCCGACGGCTTTGGGGAGATACACCGCGAAGGTGCTACCTTTTCCCGGTGTGCTGCTGACCTCGATTCGTCCTTTATGGGCTTCCACGATTTTCAGGGCGATGGACAATCCCAGTCCGGATCCCTTCTGCTTTTCGCTTTCGCTTCGCTTGACACGGTAAAACTGGTCAAAGAGATAGGGCAGATGTTCTTCCGGTATGCCCATCCCCGTATCCGATACGGTCACGGCGATCCACGTCTCCTCGCCCCGACTGTGCAGACGAATGGATCCTCCCTTGACATTGTATTTGATGGCGTTGCTGATCAGATTTGAAAAGACCTGTTCCAGGGATTCGGAATCTCCCCTGACCCGGTCGCTGCCCTCAGGAGGATCGAGGGTTAAATGAATGCCTTTTTCTTCCGCCGACGGCGTGTAGAATTCCATCTGCTGTTGCAGAAGGCTTGTGATTGAAAAGGGCTTGAGGTTGTCGATGATCTGCCCGGCGTTCATTCGGGCGATATCAAGCCAGTCGTTGATGAGATCCAGCAGCCCCTCCACTCTGTTTTTCGCTTTGGACAGCATTTCCGCTTTTGTGTTTTCGTCCTTGACGATTCCCCCCAGGATGACCTCGAAGTATTGCGCGATGGCTACCAGAGGACTGCGGAGTTGATGGGACACCAGGGTGATGAAGTTTTCCTCCATCAGCTTTTTTTCCCGGCGAAGGGATTCCGCCTCCAGGAAGAGCCGCCGCCTTTCCAGGCCTCTCCGGATGATGATGCGCAGTTCTTCAGGGGTGAAGGGTTTGGGCAGAAAGTCGTATGCTCCGCGCCGCATGGCCTCCACGGCTGATTCCACTGTGGCGTATCCGGTGATGACGATGCAGATGATGTGGGGGTCGATCGCCTTGATCTGATCGAGCACTTCAAAGCCGCTCAGTCCCGGTATTTTCAAGTCGATCAGGCAGAGGTCGGGTTTCGACTCCTGCGCCGTTCGTATCCCGAGAGCGCCGTTGTCCGCAGTCAGCGTAGCCAGCTTTTCCCGGGCGAGTATGAGGGAGCAGGAATCACGCATGGATTCCTCATCATCGATGATCAAAATCAGTGGTTTGTCTTCTTCCATCGTACCCTGCCTGTCGACTGATTTTTCTTAACGATTCACGTATCTCTTAGAGTTGGGCCATGGTCTCCTTTGTTGCCTCATGCCGGTTTGTTATGTCCGGGGATGAGATGATGTCTGTCCTTTTTGGTCATCCCTTCAGAAGCCTTTCGATCCGGGACAGAAGATCGGCGGCTTTGACGGGTTTGTCGATGTAGTCGTCGGGCCCGCACATTCCCTGGTCCTCACCCTTGAACTGGAAGCGGGAACCGGTCATTTCCTTGACCGCGGAAATGTGAACGATGGGCGTGTCTTTGACGGATTCGAACTCTTTATCAGTTTTGATCTGATGGCAGAGGGAAAACCCATCGAACAGGCTGTCCATCATGATGTCGAGCAGAATAAGATCCGGCTTTTCCTCCAGGACTTTCTTTTTGCCCTGCTCGGGATTGGGGGCCGTGACCACATCATACATGGCTGATTTCAGGATGGGGCTGACCGCATCGATGAAATCGGGATCATCGTCAATCACCAGAATCTTTGCTTTTGATTTTTCCATTTTTTTCTCCTTTAAGTGCTGAAAACGTTGTTGATAGCCAGTTTAAGCTCTTCTTTTCCAAATGACTTGATGAAATAGAAGAAGATATCCTGCTCTCTCACTTTCGCTTCCAGCTTTTTGGTGTTCTTTTGAGTCATCATAATGACTTTGATGGTGGGATCCATGTTCTTCAAGATGCGGACGGCTTCGTAGCCCTTCATCTCAGGAATGTCTACATCGAGAAGAAGGCAGCGAAAGGTGCCGCTCGCCAATTTTTTCAGGGCCTCTGTCAGGTTCTTTCCCGTTTCGACGGAGTACTTCTGACGACGCAGAAAGGAGGCGGTGGCCAACCTTGCACCTGCGTCGGGATCAATGAGCAGTAATCGTTTTTCCATATTCATCATCGTCTTAACCAGACACCCTTTGAATTGCAATTAATGTGCCAACATCTATCTTGAACATTCGGGATCAATCGTTATGTAACTAATTAATTAAGAATAACATACGCATGCAATCGGGGTCGGTTGTATTCTAAGAACCGAATCCTCTTCGATGAAGTGAGGAACTCTTCCACACCCATGATTCATAATTCCGTCAAAAAATAATCGCCCAGCGGTCGGTATTTTTTGATGCAGGAAGAATAAGGCGGGATTTGTGATTTATGTATAATCACGAGATGACCGAAGGGCGATTTATATCTAAGTAAATAGGTGTTTAATCCTCCTAATTCGTTAAGGCCGAAACCACTTTTTGAACAGCCTCCTTCACCGAGGAAGACATCTCTGTTCCAAAATCCGTTGTTCCCGGCTGTATGCCGAGAACATAACTGTTTTTGATCTGGGCTCCGTTGAGCGCTCCGACGATAAACGGAGTGAATTTATGGCTGTTGTTGACGTTTCGAAGAACGTGATCAACCGGGATGAGCGTGATTTTTCCGGGAGATTCGCCCATGTTGACGGCGTCCAGGAAAATGATGGGCCTCTGCTCCTGAATGCTCCGGATTGAATCGATATCCTTTTCCGTGTACACATCCGCAATGCCCATTTCCTTCAACCGGGCGGCCAGTTCCAATCCGGCTCTGTCATCCGACCGGTCTTCCGTTCCGACCCCGACAAAAAACGGAGCCTTCTTTGCGGATAGCTCAAGCAGCCGGTCCTTCCAGGCGGTCTCAGGGACTCTTTCGATCTCAACCGAATGGGCCGAGCAGCTGATGCAGGGGTCAAACGCCCGGACGACGATATCCATCCGGGCCCTTATCTCATCCTCTTTGCCTTCGTCCAGGAGTTTCTGGGCGGCGATATGGCAGTACCTTTCGATCTCTTCGGCATTCATGGCCGTGGGCGTGATGATGTCCGAATGATCGACCAGTCCGTTCTTGATGGCGTAGTGGTGTATCAGCGTGCCGCGGGGCGCCTCGACCAGGCCGGTGCCCGTTCCCTCTTTGGTTGTATAGGGGATGAGTGCCGGTTCTTCCCGGTCAGCCAGAATGAGATCGACAAGCTGCGGGATCCGTTCGAAACAGTACATGATTTCCAGCGCCTGGGCGGCCGCATGAAAGAGGGGATTCTTTTTCCAGCGGTCGTTGAAATACTTCCGGTACATCTCTCCGGCCTGGCCTTCCAACCGGTCTCCCAGATTGTTGACCCGGGCGAGCGCCCCGACGGAAAAGGGGCGTCCGTTGTAGCGGCTGCGCTTGCAGAAAGAGTGGGAAACGGTGTACTCGTTGGTGACCTTGGGATAGTCGTACTTGGAGTATTTTTCGCCGGTTGAGAGTAGAATTTCGTCTCCCCAGAATCCGTATTCGTTGTTTCCGGGTTCACAGCAGACATAGAGCGTATCGTCTTCCGGAATGTCGGGATAATCGAGTCCGCAAAACAGGGCGACGGTTTTGTTCACAAAAGGCATGAACTGGAGGGCCCGGCTCTTTATCCAAGTCAGATCCTCTTTGGTCGGAAGTTGGCCGAAACCGCCGATGACCGCATTTTCTCCGTGAATCCAGCGGCCGTTATAGACCTTCATGATGTGGTTGCCGTAATTCTTCATTTCCAGGCCGATTTTGGCTTCGAATTCAAAATCGCCGGCCATGGCAATGGCATTGGGATACCCGAGAAAGTCGGGAAGGGCCAGGAGAAATGTGTGAAGGGAATGACTTTCGATCATTTCCCCCATATGCATCAATTCCCGGGAATATATGATTTTTTTGGAAACATTGACATCGAGCGCGTCTTCCATGGCCCTCAGGACGGCGTTTTTATGGGAAACCGAGCAGATGGCGCAGATGCGGGGAGCCAGGCTGACGTCTTCCTCGGGTGTTCGTCCCACAGTCAGGCGTTCGATAAGCCTCGGGCCTTCAAAGACATTAAATTTGACTTCGGTGACGGTTTTCCCGTCAATGGTGGCGGTGATTCCGCCGTTCCCTTCGACACGAGTCAGATGATCTATGCTGATGGTTTTCATCGTACTCTCCTTTTAGAGCTGTTTAATGGCGTCCGCCAGCTTGGTCCCGGCAAAGTTGGCCATCCGCTTTTTGATTTCCTCGACGGAGAAGCCTTTTTCCTTCAGCAGGTGCAGTTCCGCGATGGCGTTTGCGTTTTCAACCGGCCCCCAGCAGCCGAAACAGGGGATATTGTGATTGGGGCAGACGGAGCCGCATCCGTCAGCCGTCAGGGGGCCGAGACACAGCTTCCCGTTGTTGAGAAGGCAGTCGTTTTCGTTGTATTTGCAGGTGACACAAACCGGAGTGGGATAGTGCTCCGGTGGGTTGCCTTTGAGCATCCGGGTCAGAAAGTGAAGGAACTGCTCCTTGCTGACGGGGCATCCCGGCAGATAAAAATCCACTTTGACGAATTCGTCGATGGGTTTGGAGCGGACGGGTTTGGTATGGGTGAATTTTTGATTTCCGTAGACTTTTTTTAAATTCTCCTGCCATTCCTTGTCATCGAATCGGGCCTGGATTCCGCCGTGGGCGGCGCAGTTGCCGAAGGCCACGACGATTTTGGCCCTCTCTCTGATATCCTTCAACTCCGAGATTTCCTTTTCCGTGGTGACCGACCCCTCTACCAGGGCGACATCCAGCTCACCGTCGATATTGTCGCTTTTTGCCATGGCAAATGATTGGATGTCGGCGGCAGTGAAGATGTCAAGCAGTTCCATTTCACAGTCGACGATCAAGAGGGCGTCGCCGGCGCATCCGGTCAGTTCATATATTCCGATTTTCGGTTTTCCATTATTCATGATGGTCTCCCTCAGATGAGCTCTCTCATGTGCAGGACGTCCCAGTAGGTGAAGACCGGGCCGTCGATGCAGGTGTAGATATAGTCGATGGCGCAGTGGCCGCATTTGCCGACGCCGCATTTCATCCGCCGTTCCAGTGTCATCAGGATCTGATCTTTCGGGATGTTCAGCTTGATGAGCTCATTGATGACGAACTTGTACATGATCGGAGGGCCGCAGACAACGGCCGCGGTGTTTTCGGGAACGATGGTTTTCACTTTTGGGAAGAGGGTGGTGACAACTCCCGTGTTTTCCGTCCACTCCCCGGTATCGTCCTTGTCCACACTCAGGTAGCAGTCGAGATCGCTTCTTTTTTTCAGATGAAGGAATTCGTCCCTGAATATCATCTCCGCCGGCCGCTTGGCGCCGTGGAGGACGGATATCCGCCCGAAATGATCGCGGTCGTCCAGGCAGTAGAGAAGAACCGAGCGCAGCGGTGCGGCTCCCAGTCCTCCCATGACGAACAGGATATCCCGTCCTTTCATCATCTCGATGGGAAATCCCGTCCCATAGGGGCCCCGTACGCCGATAAAGTCGTTTTCCTTCAAACGAAAGATGGCGTCCGTCACAACGCCTGTTTTTCGTATGCAGAATTCGAGAAGCCCGGGTCTTGATGGGGTGGAAGAGATGGAAAAAGGCGCCTCGCCGGCTCCCAGGACCGAAATCATGGCGAACTGTCCGGCTTCGTACTTGAAGGAGAGGGCCAAGTCCATATCAGCGAAGCGAACCTGAAAGAATCGGACATCGTCCGTCAGGTCATAGGCGCGAACGATACGTGCGGGTTCCGGTTTGTATGGATTAACCTGATTGATGATTTTTTCTGTTCCGTTCATTTTGTCACCTCAGTGGCGTATCGGCTCCAGAAGGCATCCACTTCTTCCCCGTCCAACGCGCCGGCAACGGTCTTGACATTGATGCCGACGGGACAGGTGGCTGCGCACCGGCCGCATCCGACACAGGCGGGTTTGCCGTATTTGGAAATAAAGGCCTGCAGCTTATGGGTGTAGTAGAGTTTCAGTCTCTCGGAACGGGATTCTCTGAAGTTTTCGCCGCCGGCCACTTCGGAGTAGCTTTCCAGGGTGCAGGCATCCCAGCAGCGGGCGATGTCCGAGGCGTTTTCGGACAGGCGCGGTTTGTCGTTGACGTTGTAGCAGGTGCAGGTGGGGCAGACATTGGAACAGGATCCGCAGGCCAGGCAGGCATGGCTCAGATTTTCCCAGACGGCATCCCTGTATTTCAACTCCATGAAATCCGGCATGGCTTTGAAGTTGATCTCGGCCTTGAATGCCTTGCTCCGGTCCTCCCTCCAGCGGATGTAATTCTGAATATCACGGTCGGAGAGGTCTTCGTTGAATAGTTCGGGGACGATCCTCACAAGATCATCGCCCTTGCTCGATCCGATCCAGACGAGATATTCGTCATTCAGTGCGGTAAAAAAGAGGTCGTAGCCCTCATTGGCGACATCCGTTCCCGTCGAGTGGCAGAGACAGTGCTCATCGGGCCAGCAGGAGTGGCCGAGGATGATGGTGTTTTCCCTGGAGCGGATGTAGTAGGGATCGTTGTAGGTCTGCGTGTAGAACTGGTCCATGATAAGAATGCCGTGTATGTCGCAGGGGTGGACGCCGAACAGTATTTTTTTGGTCGGATCCATGGTCTCTTCCTCATAGGCCGTCGGCATGGCTTTGAACATATTGAAGCGCGGCGGAAGAAATATTTTTTTGGGAGGAAGAATGGTTCGGGTGTAATCCAGATCGAATTCGGCCGGATTGTCGACAATTTTAAACCGGTGTTTGTCTGCACCTTTTTTGACAGGTCCCCAGAGTTCCGAATCGGTGGAAACGGCTTCCAGAAAACTGTTCAAACGGTCTTGTTTGAGTTTGACAATTCTCATTTTATGATCCTTTTCACATAAAAAAAATGCGGATATGATGCCGTGATATGTTTACTTACTCTAAGGGGTTCATATTGCAAAAAGCGTGCCGAAATCGGATTGGATTGGATGGTATTAAGTTAACGTATTGAAATGAGAGAAGTTAGAAAGGAAAGGCGGTTGATGGGAGAGAGGGCGTTTCGGCATGAGGAGGGTGAAGCGGTCAGAATTTCCTCACCCGGTGTCCCATTTTCACTCAGCTGTCCCGCTTTATCCCGAAGATCAATCCAGGTTGTACTTTTTGATTTTCGAGAGCAGCGTTTTTCTGTCGATGCCGAGGACCTTGGCCGTATGGCTCCGGTTCTGGTGGTGGGCCTGGAGTACGGTCTGGATGTATTCTTTTTCGATTTCATCGAGGGTGTGGTGCTCGCCTGTCCCGGATGAAAACATGGAATAGCAGGTTGTGATGCCGTGATACATGAGGTCATCCAGCCGGATTTCCTCGCCCGGGGCGAGAACGACCGCTCTTTCGATGGTGTTTTCCAGTTCCCGGATGTTGCCGGGCCAATCGTACTGCTGAAGGGCTTTGATGACGGAGGGGGAGATCTTGTTTATCTTTTTTTTGGCTTTTCGATTGTATTTATTGAGAAAGTGATCGACCAGCAGAGGGATGTCCTCTTTGCGGTCTCTCAGCAGAGGCAGATGAATGGGAACCACGCTGAGTCTGTAAAAGAGGTCGTCGCGAAATTTTCCCTGCCTGACACAATCGGCCAGATTCTCATTGGTGGCGGCCAGGATGCGGATATCCACCTTGATGGGCTTGGTGCTGCCGATTCGGGTCACTTCTCTCTCCTGAATAACCCGCAGCAGCTTGGCCTGGATATTCATGCTGATATTGCTGATTTCGTCAAGAAAGATGGTCCCTCCATTGGCGACCTCAAATCGTCCATGTTTTGTTTCAAAAGCGCCTGTGAAGGATCCCTTCACGTGACCGAAGAGTTCGCTTTCGAACAGGGTTTCCACCAATGCTCCGCAGTCCACCACGACAAAGGGGAACTTGCTGCGGGGGCTGTGTTTGTGAATTTCCCTGGCCAGGATTTCCTTTCCCGTTCCGCTCTCCCCGGTGAGAAGGACGGTGCTGTCCGTTGTGCTCACTCTGCGGACGATATCCAGAACCCGTTCCATGGCCGCCCCGCTTCCGACGACCATATCGAACTGTGTTTTGTCTTCCAGCGCCTTGCGAAGAGAGAGGTTTTCAAAATAGATGTCCCGGCTTTTGACTGCTTTTTTAACGATGACCCGCAGTTCTTCCGGGCTGAAGGGCTTGGCCAGGTAATCAAACGCGCCGAGTTTGATGGCTTCGACGGCGGATTCGATGGAGGCGAAACCGGTGATGATGATCACGGGTGTTTCAGGATTTTCCTCCTTGATGAGTTTCAGTATCTCCATCCCACCTATTCCCGGGAGCCGGAGGTCGAGAAGGACGACATGAAAGGTCTCTTGTTTGAAGTGCTGAAGCCCTTCCGCACCGTTTGTCGCTCCCCGGACACTGTATCCTTCCCGCTTGAGGACCTGGTTGCAGGAATCCTGAATGGCTTCTTCGTCATCGATGATTAAAACTTTTTGTGTGACCGTCATTGGTTTTCTTGCTGGGGCAAAGGCAGCTTGACTGTGAATTTCGATCCTTCGCCTTCCCGGCTTGTCGCTTCGATGGTTCCCTGGTGTTTCCGGATGATCCCGTAGCTGATAGCCAGCCCTAATCCCGTTCCCTTTCCCACCTCTTTGGTTGTGAAAAAGGGCTCGAACAGGCGTTTGAGATCCTTTTCCTGTATCCCGTGCCCGCTGTCCTTGAAGCTGATGATGAGCATTTTGTTATTTTTGTCGACGGACGTCTGAATTTGCAGCGTCCCGTTTCCATCCATGGCTTCGGCCCCGTTGATGATGATGTTCATGAACACCTGCTGCAGTTGAGCGCTGTCGGCGACGACAGAGGACAGGTCTTGGCCGTAAAGCTTTTTGATTCGGATGTTTTGAAAGAGGACATGCCCTTCTATGATGGAGAGAGATTTGTTGAGAATGTCGTGGATGTCGAGGTCTGTCATTTCGGGCTCCCTGGGACGGGCGAAATCCAAAAGCCCTTTTACGATGTCCTTGCAGCGGGAGGTTTCCTTGACGATTTTTTTAAGGCTGTCGGCATAGGGGCTGTCCTTGGGCGTATCCTCCAGGAGAAGGTGGCTGTAGATGAGGATTCCTCCCAGAGGGTTGTTTATCTCGTGAGCGATTCCTGCGGCCAGTTTCCCCAGAGAAGCGAGCTTTTCCGACTGAACGAGATGAGCCTGCATTTTTGTCAGTTCCCGTGTCCGCTCATCCACCTTGTTTTCGAGCGTTTTTCCCCATTCCACCAGTTTTTTGTTGGCGGCACGAAGGTTGGCCGTCATCTGATTGAACGAAATGGCCAGATATCCCAGTTCGTCCTTGGAGCCCACTTCCACCTTGTGGGACAGGTCGCCTTTGGCGATTTCCTGGGTGGCGACGACCATTTTTGTCAGGGGTTTGATGATGCTGGAGGTTGAAAAATAGAGCATAATGAGAAGCAAGACAACGGACAGGGCGGCGAGAAAGATGAAGGTCAGCATGACCCGATTGGTCGTATCGATGTAGGGCTGTTCCAGGATACCGACATAGAGAATCCCGATGATGCTGTCCTGGATGTCGCAAATGGGTTCATAGGCCGTGATATACCAGTCGGTTACGACAAAAGCGCGGTCGATCCAGGATTTTCCTTCCTGGAGGACGGCGGCGTTGACTTCATTCGACACGCGGGTCCCGATGGCCCGCTTTCCTTCCATGTTTTTGACGTTTGTGGATATGCGGAGATCGTTTTGAAAAATAGTAGCCGTGCCGATTTCC
>JAHIPL010000001.1 GCA_018894615.1 Acidobacteriota bacterium
GGGCCCTTCGGGGTCGGGGAAAAGCACCTTCCTCAACATCATCGGGACGCTGGAACGGCCCACCTCGGGCACCATCCGAATCGACGGACGAAATCCGGCGGAGATGGACGACAGGACCCTCTCCCGCTTCAGAAATCTCGAGATCGGATTCGTCTTCCAGCTGCACCACCTTCTTCCCCAGTGCACCGTTCTGGAGAACGTTCTTCTGCCGACCATTCCGGCGGGGACGGGAGGGGAGGCGGACGAGGTGACACGGCGGGCGGAAAGCCTGCTTGACAGAGTGGGACTGGCGGGACGGATGAATTATTTTCCGGCCCAGCTTTCGGGAGGGGAACTGCAGCGAACGGCGGTGGTGCGGGCCTTGATCAACCGCCCGAGGCTCCTCCTGGCCGATGAGCCAACCGGTTCCCTGGACAGGGAGTCGTCCGAAGGGCTGGGAGAACTTCTCGTCCAGCTGAACAGAGAGCAAAAAACGACCCTGATCATCGTGACCCACTCTTCCGAACTGGCCCTGCGGATGAACCACACCTACACTCTCGTAAACGGGCGCCTGGAGAAAACCCGGTGAAGAAACGCACCCCTTCCCCATCCGTCCCCGACAGGAAAATCCTGACCCCGGGATTGTTTTTGAGACGAAGCCTTGTTCACTACAAAAAATCCCACTTCTGGGTGGCGGCCGGGGTGGCGGTTTCGACGGCCATTCTGGTGGGGGCGCTGATCATCGGCGATTCCGTGCGATTCAGCCTGAGAAACCTCGTGAACACCCGCCTGGGAAGCACCCGGTTCGCTCTGACGACCGGGGACCGGTTTTTTCGGACGGAACTGGCGGACGAGCTGGAGGAACGGCTCGCAGCGGCAGCGGCGGCCGTCCTGGAGACACGGGGAATCGCCGTCCTGGACGGAGGGCGGCGGCGGGCCAACAACGTCCGCATTCTGGGTGTGGACGACCGCTTCGAGAGGTTGGGGCGGGCGGATGGAAAACTGTCCGGGATCGAAGCGGGGGAGATTGTCGTCAACACCCATCTCGCCGCCCGGCTGAACCTGAAGGAAGGGGATGAGATCCTGCTCCGCATTCACAAACCGGACGCCATGCCCCGCGAGGCGCCCCTGGCCGCCGATACCGATACCGCCCTCGCCCGACGCTTCCGAATCACCGGCATCGTCGACGACGACGGGATGGGCCGGTTTTCCCTCAGGGCCAATCAGGTCGCTCCCCTGAATGTGTTTGTGAACAGGGACGCCCTGGCCGCCGAATTGAATCAGACGGGCCGGGCCAACCTCCTGCTCGTGGCCGAAATGGAGACCGCTCATCTGAACCTCGTGGACGCGGAGGAGGCGGTTCGGAAGAGCTTCACCCCTGAAGATGCCGGTCTTTCGGTGAAACCCGTTCCGGATCAGGGAATGACCGAACTGCGCTCCTCCCGTATCTTTATCGAGGGAGCCGTCCTCGAAATAATTCCTTCAATGAAGATCGAATATTCATCCGTCTTCACCTATTTTGTAAACAGCCTGCGCGGAAACGGACGCTCCACCCCCTATTCCTTTGTATCGGCTCCGGGGGGAGACATCATTCCGGCCGATATGGCGGGCGATGAAATCCTCGTCAACAGCTGGTTAGCGGAAGACCTGAGCCTGAAGAGGGGCGACCCGCTGATGCTGGACTACTACGTTCTCGGCCCCATGCGCCTTCTGGAAGAAAGGACCCGGGCGTTTCGTGTTCGGGATATCGTTCCTCTGGAAGGGAAATATGCCGACAGCGGACTGATGCCCGAATTTCCGGGAATCGCCGAAGCGGAAAGCTCCCGGAACTGGAATCCGGGTATCCCCGTTGATCTCGACCGGATCAGAGAGAAGGACGAAGATTACTGGGACAGGCACCGCGGAACTCCCAAGGCCTTCGTCACCACGGCCGCGGCCCGCAGCATGTGGGCCAACCGGTTCGGCGAAGCCACGGCGGTCCGGTTTTCCGGAATCTCCGCCGCAGCGCTGGAGGAAAATCTGAGACATGTGCTGAATCCCGGGGATTTCGGATTCGTCCTGCGGGATGTTCGGCAGGAAGGGCTCGAAGCGAGCAGCCAATCCGTCGATTTCGGCCGGCTTTTTCTTGGATTGAGCTTTTTTGTCATTCTTTCCGCCCTTCTGCTGACCGTTCTTCTTTTCCGCTTCAACATCGAGAACAGGTCCGCGGAAACCGGGATTCTGCGGGCCCTCGGATTTCCGCGGCGCACCGTCGGCAATCTGCTGATCCGCGAGGGAGCCGTGCTCGTCCTTGCCGGCGGCGCGGTTGGCGGACTGCTGGGCATCCTTTACAATCAGGGCCTCCTCCTGGCCCTCAAAACAGTCTGGAAGGATATCGTCGGAACATCCGCCCTCTCCATCCATATCCGGCCCCTGACCGTGATTCTGGGGACGGGAGCGGGAATGGCACTGGCCATGCTGAGCATCCGTCTGACGGCGGCCAGGCAGATCAGAAGGTCCGCCTACAGCCTGCAGAAAGGGGCGGCGGGCCTGGATTCCGTCACGCGGAGGCGAACAGGCTGGAGCCCGGCGGTCGTTATTATTTCCGCCGTAGGGATGATTCTTCTTCTTTTCACTTCGGACTTCGGCCGGGGACAGGACGCTTTCCTCTATTTTTTCGCAGCGGGAATTCTGCTGTTGTCGGGAGGGATGGCCCTTTTTCACCTGTTCCTCACCCGGGCGGGTCGGCGGATCATCCGGAATCGCCCCGGTCTTTTTCAAATCGGTCTGCGCAGCGCCTCCCGGAGGCGGTGGAGAAGCCTGACGCTGTTCGGACTTCTGGCCTGCGGCCTTTTTATCGTATTCACCGTCGGAGCCAACCGCACCAGCGCTCAAAAGGGGGCGGAACAGCGATCATCCGGAACGGGAGGATTCGCTTTTTACGGAGAGAGCGTTTTCCCCGTCCTTCACGATCTCAATACCGAGGACGGACGGCGTGTTTACGGCCTGGGCGAAGTTCATATGGAAAATATCCGAATCGTCCAGCTGCGCGTGCAGACGGGAGATGACGCCAGCTGCCTCAATCTCAACAGGGTCGCCCAGCCGCGCCTTCTCGGAATCGATCCGAAGGAACTGAGCGCACGGGGTGCCTTCAGCTTTCTGAAGACAATTCCGGAAACGGAGGGGGACAATCCTTGGGAGATGCTTTCCCGTTCTCTGCCGGACGGTGCCGTTCCCGCCGTGGCGGACAACACCGTCATCGTCTGGGGCCTGGGAAAATCGGTCGGCGACACAATGACCTATCGGGACGAAAGAGGAAACGAGTTCAAGGTCAGGCTGGTGGGCGGGCTGGCCAATTCCATCTTTCAGGGAAACATTCTCATCGACGAACAGCTGTTTATGGAAAAATATCCCTCCACCGGCGGAACGGGTGTTTTTCTTGTGGACGCGCCCCGGGATTCGGCAGCCGATGTGGCCGAGCGGTTGGCCTGGGCCCTGGAAGACCGGGGGCTGGAATTGACGCCGGCCGCGGACAGGCTGGCCGCCTTCAGCCGCGTCACCAACACCTATCTCACCATCTTTCTCATCCTGGGCAGCTTCGGCCTTCTGCTGGGCAGTCTGGGGCTGGTGGTGGTCGTAGGGAGAAATGTCAGTGAGAGACTTGGAGAGCTGGCTCTGATGCGGGCGGTCGGTTTTTCCAAAAAATCCGTTCGCACGGTTGTTCTCGTCGAACATCTGCTTCTGGTTTTTGGAGGAATCCTTCTGGGCCTCCTGGCGGCTCTGGCGGCCACGCTGCCGTCCCTTCTGACGCCTGGGTCGGATATTCCGATCGCCACCATTCTTCTGTTAATTGCAGCTGTTGTGATCAACGGAATCGGTTGGACCTATGCCGCCGTGACCCGGTCTGTTGGAACCGATCTGCTTTCCGCCCTGCGAAATGAATGAATGATTGAACCGGAAATTCCCGAGAGAAAGCTCCGGATAGAAAGTGGGAAGGAGGAAAGAAATGAAAAGAACAAACAGAATCCCTGAGGTTTTGATATGCCTGTTGATCCTTATCGGGGGAGCGACGACGCAGGCGCAGGACAACTGGCCCCGTTGGAGGGGACCCAACCAGGACGGAATCAGTTCATCGCGGGGTCTGGCCACGGAATGGAGTTTGACAACAAACATTCTCTGGAAAACCGAACTCCCGTCATGGAGCGCGGCCACCCCTGTCATCTGGGGGGACCGGATTTTCATCACATCACCCTCGGCGTCCGAACCGGATCAACCGTCTGAGACGGCGGGTGCTCCTGAACCGGGTGATTCTCAAACTCAGGGGCAGAAACGCCGGGCACGTCCCCAGATGGATCCCGGAGGAAACATCCTGTATCTTTTCTGCATCGCCAAAACGGACGGACGCATTCTCTGGAAACAGGTGCTGGACACCAAGAATGAAATCCACCGCAAGCAGAACGACGCGACTCCTTCCCCGGTGACGGACGGTCGCCATGTGTGGGTCGTGACAGGAACCGGTGTGGTGGCCGCCTTCGATATGGAAGGTCGGCAGATCTGGAAGAAAAACCTTCAGGATGAATACGGTCCCTTCGGCCTGAACTGGGGCTACGCCTCTTCGCCTCTCCTTCATCGGGGCCGTCTGATCATCGAAGTCCTTCACGGATACAAGACGGACGATCCCTCCTACATCGTTTCCCTCGATGCGGCGACTGGAACGGTCGACTGGCGGCAGGAACGGCCGACCGATGCGGACGCGGAATCGCCGGACGCTTACACCACTCCCGTCATTCACACCGTCAACGGCCGGGAGGAACTCATCATCTCGGGCGCTGATTACGTCACCGGTCACGATTTCGAGACCGGGAAGGAAATCTGGCGGGCGGGCGGACTGAACCCTCTGAAACGCCGGAATTACAGGGTCGTCGGAACTCCGGTCGTCCGCAGCGGGATCATTTATACGCCCTCCCGGAAAAAACCTCTCCTGGCCCTCAAAACGGGGGGGCAGGGAGATATTTCAAAGAGCCATCTTCTCTGGACATACGAAGGATCAGGGGCTGCGGACGTTCCTTCTCCGCTTTGTGACGGGAAATACCTGTATCTGGTCGAAGACAGGGGGCTCGTCACCTGCCTGGATGCCGGGACGGGAGAAATCCTCTATGAAACGCAGAAAACGACGGAAGGGATCGTCAGCACGTCCCCTCTGCTCGCAGACGGCAGGATCTACATTCTGAATGAGAGAGCGGTTACGACCATCATCGCGGCCGGACCGGAATTCAAGATACTGGGGACCAATGAACTGGACGGGGCCTACACCCTGGCATCTCCCGCCGTTTCCGGAGACAGTCTGTTCATCCGAACGGCCGGCCATGTCTATTGCATCACCCGGAAAAGATAAGGGTTCTGAAGCCGAAAACATACGCTGACCGGCGTCTTCAAAAAACGCAGAGCGAAAACTTTCTATCAGAACATGAAGGAAAACTTAACAAAGAGGGTGTCACCCTGGATGCCCTTCTCTCCGAATCGGGCCGTCCCCTTCTGGTACGCCAGCTGAATCATTCCGAAGGGCGGCTGAAAGCGGTAGACAAACAACAGCTGGATGTTTTTTTTGTCGATGACGGAATTGATCTGGTAGAAAAGCTTGAAGAACAGATCGTTTGTGAAATACTGGGTGGCTCGGATGACGTGAATCCAGGTACTCTCATTTTCCGGGTCCGGATTCAGGTGGAGCCGGATCAGCCCATAGGAAAGGGAGAGCGCCGGAGTGAGCTTGGCATTGACCCGGCCCTCAACCAGGTAAAAATCACTGTCATAATTGCGTCCGAAGCTGTAGGTGACGGAAGCCGCCTGCCACTCCCGGGTGTTATATCCCAGTTGAAAGGCCGTTTCCCGGTTGCGGAATTTTTTTTCATACAGCTTGTATTCCTCCTGATGCTTCACCTCAAAGGAGAACTTGTTTTTCAGGTCGAATTCGAGAGACTGGTCGATCTGCCAGCTGCGCAGCGTCCCGTTGAGGCCCCAGTAGATATTGTAGTTGGACTGGTACCCGATCCGCTCAAATCCCCCCTTTTGAATGTAGAAGGTCTTTTCCATGGCGGAATCCAGTTCCCGGCGGTTGTCGTCCTGGATGTAGCCGACCGAGTTGGCGTTATCCCCAAAATTCCTGCCGAGCTGGGTGTAGCGAAGATGAATGTGAAAGGTGGCCGTGTCGTAGCTGGGGCGCAGGAAAAAAGCCACATTGTCCCTGTTTTGATCCCCGTAGCTCATCGCAAACTGACCCGTGAAATTGAACCTGTCCGAAAAATTGAGGGCCGTGTCGAATCCGGCCGTTCCCCTGTTGACATCGTCGGTGAGCTTGTTCGCGAGGGTGAAACCGACATTGGAGGATTTCATCACATCCCGCTTCAACCGAAAAGCCGAAAAGTTGGCCGAGTCCGTTCCCATCTCCTCATCAGCCCGTGTCTGAGCACTCAAAGCAGAAAATTCATAGCCGCCCGACTTGCCGTAGACCTTGATCCCCCCATAAATATCGGAGATGCGGCGTGAATAAAAGAGCCTGATTCTCTGGCTGTAGATCTCGGATCCTTCCAGAAAAAAATTCCGCTTTTCCTGCAGCCGCAGTTCGAACCGCGTCAGGTTGACCTGCTCCTGGTCTGCTTCGATCGTCGCAAAATCTGGATTGATGGTTAGATTTCCGGAGATCATTTGGGAAAAGGCGTAACGGGCGTCAATCCCCGCATCGAATTGTGAGGGTTTATCCTTTTCAAGTTTGGCGAGGACGTGGGGGATGATCTGAGCTTTTTTTTTCGATTTCTCCAGGTCGAGTCCGATAAGCTCACCGTACTGAGAGACCTTGTAGGGAGATTCGAGCGGCCCGGCCCAGAAACCGTACTCCAGGTACCGGGGAATACCCCGCCCCAAATTCAACCCCCAGGTCATTTTGGTACCGGGCGAGTACTTGATGCTTTCGAAAGATACGGCGATTTCAGCGCTCCATCCGTCCTCGGTCCGCCCGGCGGCGGATTTCCAGATCCCGTCCCAGGTGTTGTCCGTCGTCCGGCCGTTCTCCGTGATGCGGCCGTCCGTCTGGGTACCGAGCAGATTTGTCATGAAATAATAACAGCTTCGCTTGTCGTTGAAAGTGTCGATGCAGACATAAACGGAATCGTCCTCCAGGAGATCATCATCCCTTCGCGGCAGGTGAGCGGCGATTTTGTCCGGCTCGGGATCGAAACACAAAAAACCGAAATACACATGCTCTCCGTCATAGAGAATCTTGACTTCCGTTTTCAGGGAGACCGGGTTTCCCCGTGAGGGTTCAAACTGAATAAAACCGCCGACTATGGGAGCGGACAGCCAGGCCGGCTCATCGAGACTCCCATCCACTATCAGCAGGGAATCCGTCCGGACGGCCCTGGTCTGCTTGACTTGTGGGGAAGCGAAAAGACCTACGGAAAGGATACAACATGCCACCAGAACCAATCCTTTGAATTTCATTTGTTTCCTACTCCGAACAAAAAAATCACTATACCCATTTTTTCTAAAAAAAACATCCATATAGATTCAACATGGTTTGTTCATACTATTAAAAAGAAAAGAACCAAAAATCATTATGATAATAGACCTTATGGTATAGGTGAATAAGTATCCCGATTTTTTTCTTTCGCAGATTGAAAATATCCATCATGAAAATAGTCATATCCTTCCATAAACGCTGACATATGATTGTTAGCGCCTATGAATTCCTTGGAGACTGATAAATTGTATCCATTGTTCTTTATTGTCTTTACCGGTCCAATGAACTGTCGTCATCCGGCTTATTCTGTGTGTCTCACCCTCATCTTCCCGGGTAATCACCTTGACCAGAACATGCTTTGCAAATAACACATTGGTGAAGCCCAATATTGAATATTCATAGGGATTAACAGGAGATGTATAGGTCCATACATCTTGGTCTATCTTAATCATTTTTGATGTCTGCCCGGCCATCTCCATAAAATAATCGCCGAGACTCCCATCTTCATTCAGAAAATAGCCTTCTTTTCCCGTCATTTTTTGAGGAGGAATATTGCCTTCAAAAACCATGTTATCAATTGTTGTCACATAAGCTTGTCCGTCTTGTACTACAGGATTTTGTGCTACCAACACATCGGTCCACGACATTTTTTTTACGATCGTTCCTTTCTGATCCAGACCGAATATAGACCAAGACCCAGTATAAGTGCCGGCCATAGCCTTAACCTCCTCAGGAACTTCTTGAGCTGTCAGAATAGAAACACAAACCAAAAGAATAATCAGAAGAACCCCCAGATGATTGTACGGTTCATTCATTTCAATTCTTCTTTGTACTCTTTCAGGAGCTTTTTTTTGTGTCATATTCTATTTCCTTTAATATCATATAAAATATTACCATTTTCCATCTATCATACACTTTATGTCTATTCTCAAACAATTTACGTCCGCAAACGTTTTTCAGTATATTAGAGATATCTGTCCATTGATTCTATGCTCTGCAATGCCACGCCCATTGTAGAAATGGACAACACTCTCTGCTCTAGCACTCATATTAGTCACGATAAAACCTATTAGGGTGAGCTTGTTAAGTGTTTTTTGTGGAATATGGGGGGAGACTCTGCTATAAATGTCCAATACTCAAATGAAAAAATCGTATTTTTCCCGCCGGACCATCGATGCTCTGGCCGACAAATGGCTGGAACAGTTCGGTGAAGAGGGACAAATAACACACTCCCTCTTCAATCCGGGGGAGGCAGGTGGTCTTTTGTCCATCAAACATTGACAGAGAAAACCGGTCTGTCATATTATTAAATAGTAAGGACAAACGCCGGCTCGGTGCCGCACGGCAGGCGGAAGCAGGCGGCAAGCCCTCGCCCGGCGATAATTATCGATCGTCTCCTGGTTTCAGGCTGACAGCTCTGCCGGCGGCCCTCGAAATCAAAGCAATGATAATATGGACCCGGATCCCGGCGCAAAGGAGTAAGATCATGTTCAAACGAATTCAAATCGCGGGCTTCCTTCTGCTCCTGATCTTTCCCGCCCTGCTCGCCGGTCAAACCAGCCGGGCCGGAGACATCGCCCGCCGAATGGACGAACTTTACAGGGCGGACAGCAGCCGCGCTCTGGTGGAGATGGAGATCGTCACTCCCCATTGGAGCCGGACCCTCAAGATGGAGACCTGGAGTGAAGGGATGGACAAGACTCTGATCCGGATCCTGGAACCCAAGAAGGAGGAAGGCATGGCCACCCTCCGCATCGGGAACGAGATGTGGAACTATCTTCCCAACACCAACAAGGTGATGAAGATCCCTCCCTCCATGATGATGGGCTCCTGGATGGGATCGGACTTCACCAACGACGATCTGGTAAAAGAATTCAGCTTCATCGAATCCTACACCTTCGAGATGACATCGATCGAGGACTCCGCGTCCGAGCTGCTCTATGTCAAATGCGTGCCCAAGGAAGGGCTTCCCATCGTCTGGGGGCACGTCATCATCGCCGTCCGGGAATCGGACAAAATCCCCGTCTGGCAGCGATTCTATAACGAAAAGGGAAGCCTGATGCGGGAGATCACCTACACGGACATTAAAACCATCGGCGGCCGGACCATCCCGGCGACCATGGAGCTTGTCCCCCTCAACAAGGAGGGCCAGAAGACCTCCGTCCGTTTTCTGGAGGCCTCCTTCAACATCTCCCCGCCCTCCGACACGTTTACCCTCCGCAACCTGAGGAAGGGGCCCTGACATGTTTATTATAAAAATGGCCTTCCGCAATATCTTCCGCCAGAAGAGACGCAGCGTGCTCACCGCTCTGAGTATGACCGTCGGTTTTTTTCTGGCCTGCCTGTTCATCGGCTGGGCGGACGGCGCCTACAACAACATCATCGACACCTTCAC